>JASFBB010000211.1:0-2134 GCA_036172345.1 Anaerolineae bacterium | reverse complement strand
CCACTCCCGCCCAGATGATCAGGATCAGGTAGGAGATAACCATCTCAAAGAAGGACAGGGCGATAGGAGAACGGCGCCGGAAGACGTTGCGGATTATCATATCCTATGCCTCCACAACCCGACGACGCAGAATGTTGACATAGCTCATGCTGAGGAAGGTGACCAGGAACAAGAGCATATAGGCAATCGCAGCCGACCCACCCAAATCCAGCGTGCGCCAAGCGATAAAGGCGTGGAGAGTCATCGACTCGGTGGCGGTGCCGGGCCCGCCGTTCGTGAGCACGTTGGGCAAGTCCACAATCTTGAAGGCCTCGATCATGCGGATGAGGATCAGCGTCGTACTGACTGGCAGGATTTGGGGCAAGGTAATGTGCCAGAAGACCTGCCAGCGGTTCGCCCCATCAACCAGGGCTGCTTCCATCAGCTCTACCGACTGCCCCTCCAGGGCGGCGAGCAGCACGATAAACATGAAAGGGGTCCACTGCCAGATATCACTGATGATCACCGCAGCGCGTGCGCCCCATGGATCGTTGACCCAGGAATACAAACCCAGTCCAAATGCCTGCCAGATGGGTTGGAAGGGTCCCTTATCGGTATCGGTCATCATGCGGAAGGTGTAAGCGATGCCCACTGGCGTGATCATCATCGGCAACAGGAAGACGACGCGGAAGAAGCGCCGTGCGGGCAGGCGCTGCGTGGTCAACACCGCCAGCAATAGCCCCAAGGCGTATTGTACCGCGATGCCGATGAAGACATAGAGCAAGGTGACCACCACGGTGCCCGGCCTTCCTTCCAGGCTGAGCGTGTGCGCCAGCAGCCAGGCGAGCAGGCCAAGCAGCACCACCGTCAACACCCGCCCGATCAAGCTGACAGCCCCATATCCACCGGCGCGGATATAACACATCAACCGCCACACCAAAAACGCGATTATCCCCAGAAAGAAGGCCCAGCCGAGGGGCGATGGGCTGGCGATTACTCCCACAAAATGGTCTTGTTCGCTGCCGAACAACAACTTGTAATAGTTCGCCAGTGCAACGAAGTTGATCTCGAATCCCCCCTTGACGAACTTGAGGCGGGACAGGGAGAGCGATAACGAGAGGAACAACGGGAAGATGGATAAGAACAGCACCACCAGCACAGCGGGCAAAATGAACACGTTGCCCGCCCAGCGTTCGATGCGTGACCCTACCGGGCGCGCCGCCGAAATAGTCGGGGTCTCAACCCCGATGCCCGCCTCGGCTAAAACGGATCGTGAAACGCGTTCTGTGGTCATATACCCGTCTCACAGTACACCCAAAAGTGTCTCAAGGTCCGGTGGCGCCCGGACCTTGAGACATCCGAAAATCCTTCCATCTAGCGGATAAGCCCCTACTTGGTGATGCCCAAGGTGCCGCGATAGGCCTCCAGCTGTTGCTCGCGGCCGAGCTCCTCAGTGATCTCCTCCCAGCCGTCATAGATTTGCTTCATGCACTGCTCTTTGGTGATCTCGCCCGAGAGGAACTGGCTCACCGCCTTGTCGAGGACCACCTGCTGATAGCGTTGGTTCTGTGGGATGCGCAGGTCCAGAACCATGTTGGGGCTATTGAGGCTGTCCTCGATAGCGCCCAGGTAGTCGCTGGCCGCCTTGGGGCTCATCCCTGCCTTCACCCACAGCTCACGGTTGAGGAACTGCGAAATACGATAGGGGTTATACCCGGTCTTGCCGATCGTCACATCGACGTTCGCTTGCGCCGGCTGCGACATATAGGAGAAGAAGGCATAGGCAGCATCCTTCACCTTGGGCTTGGCAGCCGCGTTAATCCCACCCGACCAGCCGCCGAACGCTGCATAGGGCGCATGATTCACGCCATCGACAGCATAGGGGCAGATCTTCTCGTCACACGGCACCAGCTTGCCCGTCTTGCGATCGAGCACCTTGGTGGAGCCGGGCAGGATCACTGAGCCGACCTTATCTTGCACCACCGAGGTCTGTGGATCGATCGCCAGCGTGCCGATGTCACCCCAGTCCATCGAGAGGGCACAGCGCCCTGAGGTGAAGAGGCTGCGCGTATCGCCCACATCCAGGTTCAACTCGTCGGGCGGCCCGTACTTGGTCGTCTCGTTGTAGATGTCCAGCGCAGCGGCAAACGCCTCG
>JASFBB010000210.1:0-8975 GCA_036172345.1 Anaerolineae bacterium | reverse complement strand
GCGGTTTGGGCCGCTTGCCGACGCGCGGCTCAGTTTGCTCCATCCGAGCCGTGACCGTCAGGGAGCGGTTTGGGCCGCTTGCCGATGCGCACGGCTCAGTTTGCTCCATCCGAGCCGCGACCGTGAGGGAGCGGTTTGGGCCGCTTGCCGACGCGCGCGGCTCAGTTTGCTCCATCCGAGCCGCGACCGTGAGGGAGCGGTTTGGGCCGCGTGCCGACGCGCGCGGCTCAGACCAAGGTTTTCTAGTGTTCACGGTATAGGCGCTCGCGGATGCTCATCACATCGCGGCGCAACGTATCCTTGCGCTCGATCTCGCAGGCGATCTTCTGCGCGCCGTGCAGGACGGTGGTGTGATCACGCCCTCCCAGGGCATGGCCGATTTCGGGCAGCGAGGCGCCGGCTTCCTGGCGCGCCAGGTACATCACCATCTGGCGCGGCACGACCACCTCCTTATGGCGGCTGGGGCCGAGCAGCTCTTCCTCTGAGATGCCGTAATGGGCGGACACAGCGGCGATGATCTCGGGTATGCCGACGCGCCGTCTGCGTTCCACCAGGTTGCTCAGGGTGCGTTGTGCCATCGCCAGGGTGATCGTCTCGCCGCTCAGTTGGGCATGCGCCAACACGCGGTTGAGGGCGCCCTCCAGCTCGCGGATGTTGTTCTGCATCTGCCCGGCGATGAAATAGACCACATCATCGGGCAAAAGTGCCCCTTGCGCTTCTGCCTTGGCGCGCAGAATGGCGATGCGCAACTCCAGATCAGGCGGCTGGATGTCGGCAATCAACCCCCACTGGAAGCGCGACGCCAGGCGCTCTTCCAGTGTGGTGATCGCCTGCGGTGGGCGGTCACTCGACATGACAATCTGTCGCCCGGAGGAGTGCAACGCGTTGAAGGTGTGGAAAAACTCCTCTTGGGTGCTCTCCTTGCCAGCGATGAACTGAATGTCGTCCACCAGAAGGTAATCTGCGCTGCGATAGCACTCGCGAAACGCCTCGGTGGAACGCGTGCGGATGGCGTTGATCAGGTCGTTGGTGAAGGTCTCGGAGGAGACGTAGAGCACCTTCTGATGATGTTCCTGCGCGTAGTTGCCGATTGCCTGAAGGAGGTGCGTTTTTCCCAGCCCCACGCCGCCGTAAATGAACAAGGGATTGTAGGCGCGCGCCGGGTTTTCCGCCACCGCCAGACAGGCGGCATAGGCCAGGCGGTTCGAGCTGCCCACGAGGAAACGTTCGAACGTGTAACGCCCATTGAGGGCAAAGCGTGACGGATGACCGAAGCCCGACGACGCATCGGGGCTCGTGTTAGCGCCTCGCTCGTCGCCGTTGGGCGCGTGCAATTCCAAAGCTGGCGGTGGCGGTGATTGGCGGAGTGGCTGCGCCTGCACCACAAAGCGCACCTCGACCGACCGGTTGACAATGCCGGTCAGCGTGCGCTTGATGACACCCATCAATCGGTTTTCCAGCCAATCCTTGGCATAGCCGTTCTGCACGCCGATGATGAAGGTGCCGTCTTCGTAGGCGATAGCATGTGTCGGCTTGACCCAGGTATCGAAGGTCGCCTTGGTCATCTGCATTTGCAGCTCGCCGAGAGCTGTTTGCCATACCTTTTGTGGGTTCACCATATGCCCAACCTCTGGACATGTGCCTGGATATGCGTAAAAAACGTCCCTCTTATGCGCCCGCAGGTTGCCACACTCGGCTACACCGTGCTCGGCGAGCCCGCTGGCAATAAAAAGGGACAAGAAAGATCTGTGCAGTCACCACGATGGGACGCCTGCCTGATTAAATTGCTATTTGACACTTGAAACAAACGTTGGTCTGGGCCAACCACACGAGTGGGCAAGACGTGGAAGTGATACTCTGAGTGTTTCTGGTATCAGCCCTGCCCGGTTTGGAGCACCGGTGAGTGCAATATATTGAGTATAACGCGTTCTCCATTTTAGCATATGGATGAGGTGGCGTCAATGCCATTTTGCGCGGTTCCAGTGGGGTGTGTCCCTAAATTTAAGGTGGTGCATGCCACAATGCCTCGGAACGCAACTAATTGTGGAGAGTCCACTTGCATAATCCCAGGGGTAGAAGCTGTGCCATGCGCGCCCAGAATCATGCACATCTTGCTGGGATGAGTTTTAAGGTTGTTATGGCAGGTGGACACCGTGTGACATATAATATGTATGAGGGACTCGTGGAGGTGGAATATGGGCGAGAAAGTACTATTGGTGGAAGATGAAGCGCGTGTAGCCAGCGTGATCAGCCGTACGCTGCGCATGGAGGGCTATCAGGTCGAGGTGGCGCCCGACGGCGAGACAGCACTCAACAAGGCGCTCAGCAACCCACCCGACCTCATCATCTTGGATTTGATGCTGCCCGACATCGACGGGCTGGAGGTGTGTCGTCAGCTGCGTGCCGCCGGAGTCAAGGAACCGGTGCTGATGCTGACCGCGCGCGATGCCATTCCCGATCGCGTGGCAGGCCTGGACGCCGGCGCTGACGACTACTTGGTCAAGCCATTTGACTTTGAGGAGCTCCTGGCGCGCTTGCGTGCGCTGCGGCGCCGCATCACACGCTCTGAGACCAAGGAGCCGCTGCGCTTCGCCGACCTGGAGCTCGATCCGGTCACGCGACAATGCACGCGTGCCGGACGTCCCATCCATCTCACCACACGGGAGTTTGACATCCTGGAGCTCTTTATGCGACATCCCAGCCAAGTGTTGACGCGCGACCTCATCTATGATCGCATCTGGTCATATGACTTCGCTGGGGAATCAAACATTATCGATGTGTACGTGCGCTACTTGCGCGTGAAGACTGAAGAGGGGGGCGGCTCGCGCTTGATCCACACGGTGCGCGGGGTGGGCTACGTGTTGCGCGAAGAGCCCTGGTGAGTGCCCGTGGCTGTTCGCACGCGGCTGGCCGTCTGGTACACCATTGTGACGGCGGGCATCCTGGCACTCTACCTGCTGCTCAGCCTGGCGCTGTTGCGCGCGCAGCTGCTCCGCCAGGTGGACCGCCAGCTGGCCGAGCGCGCCAAGGAGGTGCGCGACGAGCTGCTGCAACGTACCGACTTCCGGCACGCAGTGGACGAGGGCCGCATCCGACTGCCCAGCGTTCCACCTGGGGTGCCCCCGATTTATCTTCAGGTGGTGCGTGGCAACGAGAGCGTCGCGGCACGTTCCCCGAACCTGATCGGCTGGCGCTTGCCCCTTGACATGGATCTGGTGGCCATCAATGTGCAAGGGCGCGCCGGCTATAAGACGGTCACCACAGAGGAGGGTGTGCCCTTGCGCCTTTACAGCCTCCCTCTGATGGACTCGGGGCGGATGGTCGGCGCGGTGCAGGCAGGCTATCCGCTGCTGGACATCGAACAGACGCTCCAACGCACCTGGACGATACTGGCGATGGGTGGGGTTCTGGTGTTGTTGGTGTTAAGCTTGGCAGGCTGGTGGCTGGCGTCATTGGCACTGCGTCCGGTGGATCGCATCACGCAAGCAGCATTACAGATCGCCGACACACCCGACCTGCGCCAGCGTCTGCCGCTTCCGCGCGCCCGCGATGAGACCTATCGCCTGGTGAGCACCTTCAACGCGTTGTTAGATCGGCTGGCGCGCGTGATCGAGGCACAACAACGTCTGGGAGCAGATGTCTCCCACGAGCTGCGCACACCACTGACCACCATCCGCGGCAATGTGGCGTTGCTGCGCCGCGGCGCTGCGGATGATCCGCAGGAGCGGGAAATCGCTCTGAACGCCATCGAGGCGGAAGTGAACCGGATGAGCCGCCTGGTTGCCGACTTGTTGCTGCTGGCTCAGGCAGATGCGGGCATGCAGCTGGAAAAACGGCCGGTGGAGATGGATACGCTCTTGCTCGAGGTCTATCGTCAAGCGCATGCGATGGCGGCGGTGGGCTCAGGTGGTATGGAATGGGTGACGGTGCGCCTGGGCCATGAGGATCAGGCGCTGGTGCTAGGTGATCCCGACCGGCTGCGCCAGCTGTTGCTCAATCTGGTGGACAACGCCATCAAGTACACCCCGCGCGGCGGGACAATCACCCTGTCGCTCTACCGCGAGGGGGGCTGGGTGCGCGTCAGCGTGCAGGACACCGGTGTGGGGATTCCGCCGGAAGCGCTGCCGCACATCTTCGAGCGTTTCTACCGCATGCCACGCCAGGGGCGCAAGGGGGTCGGATTGGGGTTGGCCATCGCGCGCTGGATCGCCGAAGCGCATGGCGGCCGTCTCGAGGTGGAAAGCCAGGTGGGGCAGGGCTCCACCTTTACCCTGTGGCTGCCGGAGGCAAAGGAGCTTTCGCCTTTCTAAGCACAGCCCTTGGGGTGTATTTCATTTTTGGAAAGAGGTGGGGGGTCAAACCGAGCCGCGCGCGTGAGCAAGCAAGCGGCCATATCGCCGCTCCCTGACGGTCGCGGCTCGGATAACTGGCACAGTGCCAGACCGCTGCTTCTGTTCACCCTTAAATTGAAATGTGCCCAGCTCTTGCGCCCCCTTGTTTTTCTGTCAAGTTTATGACATAATGATAGCGAAAAGCAATTCGCGCAGGCCGTGGTTCTCCTAGGGAGGGGAAACATATGCGTCGTCCAGGCATATGGGTCGCAAATGGCAGCCCATCCGATCCTGCCAAGATGTTGAGCTGGCGTCCCGGCGCGTTGACCGGGTTCTTCGATTACCTCGGCCCCAACCGCGTGTTACCCTATAAGCAGCAGCATCCTGATACCGTAATCACCGTGCGTTTTCAGCATCCCCACAACTGGCAAGAGGATATCGGCGCATCGGCGCGGCGGCTGAGCGATATGGTGATCAGCAAGTGGCCCGAAATCCGCGACCTGGGCGCCTATGTCTATTTCTGTAACGAGATGAACTTGCACTACGAAAACGGCGATCCCAGCCCGGGCAATCAGTCGGGCTATGAGACGCCCGAGTTCTATCGGCGCTACGCCGACTGGGTGCGCATCGTGGCGGATCGCATCAAGCAGCGCTATCCTCAGATGAAGCTGGTGACGCCCCCCTTCGCCTTCGGGCACCATGAGGACGGCGCGCCAGACGACGAGGGCAATCCCACCGAGGGTTGGGTGGGCTACGACTATCTGGCCGAGCTGGTGCGTAGCCATTTCAACAATATCATCACCTTCCACGCTTATTGGGGACATGCCGGCGGCAGCGTGCGCGACTGGTTGTATGACCCGCGCCTGTCCAGCTGGTATGCCTTCCGCTGGCGGCGCGTGCTGAAGCTGTTCGAGAAGCGCTATGGCATCCAGGCCAAGGTGATCATCGACGAGGCGGGCAATTTTGGCGCCTCAGATCACGACTTCACCGAGCAGGTGATCTACTATGCGCGGCAAACCCTGGCCGATCCGCGCGTCATCGCATTGACCTTCTTCCTGTGGCAGGATCCGACGCGCAGCCCGGGCAATCTGCCCAACTCGTGGGTGGATCGCTGCCGCAGCCTGGACAACCACGTGGCGCGGTTGGCTGCCACGCCCGACGTGGAGGTCGCACCGTTGCAGCCCTCGCCGCCCGGCAAGGCGATCCGCGTGCTGATGCCGGATCAGACGGTGCGCGTGATAGATTTGGAGGAATACCTGCGCGGGGTCGTGGCTGCCGAGATGCCCTACACCTGGCCGCTCGAGGCGCTCAAAGCGCAGGCAGTGGCGGCGCGCAGCTACGCCATGGTGGCCATCGCGCGCCCACGCCACCATCCCGAAGCGGACGTCTGCACTACGACGCATTGTCAGGCGTATAACGAGGCGCGCATCAACCCCAATTGTGATCTCGCCGTGCGCCAGACGCGCGGTCAGGTGATCCTGTACAACAACCAGCTGGCGACGGCGTATTACAGTTCCAACTGCGGCGGGCACACGCTGGGTAACGAGACGGTGTGGGGTGGCGCACCGCTGCCCTACTTGCGCCCGGTGCCGTGCATCAACCCCGGCCCCAAGAAAGGGCACGGCGTGGGCATGTGCCAGTGGGGTGCCCATGACATGGCGATGCGCGGTGACAACTACGAAACCATCCTCAAGCACTACTATACCGGCATCCGCCTGTCCTCTGAGCCGGAGGCGCCCCCGACACCGCAGCCGGTGACCGAGGAGGGGGAGATCCGCGGCAAGGTGACCGACGCCCAGGGGCAACCAGCGGCCAACGTGCGCCTGCGCCTCTCCCGGGAGGGCTGGAGCGGCGAGGCAGTCACCGGTTCGGACGGCGGCTATCGTTTCACCCAGCTGCCCGCCGGCACCTATGAGCTCGTCGTGGTGGGGCATGATGTGCGCCGCAGCGGGTTGCAGCTGGCCAAAGGGCAACGCATGACGCTGGATCTGCAACTGCCCGCGCCCACTGCGTCGCGCTGGGAGATGCACATCGAGCGCAGGTTCGGCCTGCCCATCCTGGCCGGTTCGTTGCCGCGCCCCGGCATCGAGGTGACGCTGAAGTCGCCCATCGGTCTCACCTTCAAGCGCACCAGCGGCAGCAAGCCGCAGTATGGCCCGGGCGGCTTCGAGTTCTGGGCCCCCAATCGCGGGGTTTATACGATCAGCTTTCTCGACCAGACGTTCGAGCTGACGCTGGAGGGTGGGTTCACGCTGGTCACCTTTAGCGAGACGACCGGCGCGCCTGCCAACAAGGGAATCATCCGCGGCCAGCTGCGCGATCCCAAGGGGATGCCGGTGGCGGGGCGCCAGGTGACCCTGCGCGATGGAGGGGTGTCGCGCACCACAACCACCGGCGCGGACGGCAGCTTCCAGTTCGACGCACTGGCCGCCGGCAGCTACACAGTGAGCGTGCCGGATGCCGGCGTCGTCCAGACAGTGCAGAGCGATGGGCGCAGCACGACCACCGTGGCGCTGACGCTGCCAGCTGCGCCACCGCAGCCGCCCCAGCCCAGCGGCGGATGGATGATGAAGGTGACGCGCACGCCCGGCATGGCGCTCATCGCCGGCACGTTGCCCGAAGCGGGCATCCCATTGATCATCACCCCGCCGGTCGGCCAGCCCATCCGCGTGGTCAGTGGCAGCTGGCCCAGCTTGGGCGTAGGCGGTTTCCGCGTGCCAGCCCTCTACCGCGGCATCTACACCATCCAGTTCCTGGATCAGACCTTCCAGCTGCCGATGGATGGCCAGTATACCTTGCTCACCTTTGTGCGCACGGCGCCGGCCAGCTCCTCGGCGGATACCCAATCGGCGGATGCCATAGTGCGCCTGGTGTCATCCCCGCTGCCGCGCGCGGCAGCGGAGGAGCTCCTGAGTCATCTGGAGGCCGACCCGCAGGCGCGCGGTCACTTCGGGATGGAGAACCCATGAGCGAGCAGCTCGCCTTGTTCCCCACCCAAGACGAGGAAGGCCTGCCGCGCATCTTCACAGTGAGCGAGGTCACGCAGCGCATCCGAGTGTGGCTGGAAGCGGATCGGGTGCTGCAAGATCTGTGGCTGGTGGGCGAGGTGTCCAACTGGAGGCAGTCTCCCGCTGGTCACATCTACTTCACCCTCAAGGACGAGCAGGCGACGCTGCGCTGTGTGCTGTGGCGCTCGAATGCACACCAGGTCGGCTATCTGCCCTCCGGCGACGGCGAGACGGTGCTGGCGCATGGCTACATCTCGGTATATGATCCCCAGGGCGTTTACCAGCTCTATGTGGACGAATTGCAGCCGCTGGGCTTGGGCAGCTGGTATGTGCGCTTCGAGGAGTTGAAGCGCCGGCTGGAGGCGGAGGGCCTCTTCGCGCGCCCGCGCCGTCCGCTGCCACGTTTTCCGCAGCGCATCGGGGTGGTCACCTCGCCCAGCGGCGCGGTGCTGCGCGACATCCTCAACGTGCTGCGGCGGCGCTACCCGCTGGCTGAGGTGATCCTGGCGCCCACGCTGGTGCAGGGCGAGGACGCTCCGCCGCAGATTGTGCGCGCCTTGCAGGCCATCGCGCGGGTGCCCGGGGTGGACGTGGTCATCCTGGCGCGCGGCGGTGGCTCGATCGAGGACTTGTGGGCCTTCAACGATGAGCGCGTGGCGCGCGCTATTGCCGCCTCACCGCTGCCGGTGGTGTGTGGTGTGGGGCACGAGACCGACTTCACCATCGCCGACTTCGTCGCCGACGTGCGCGCGCCGACTCCTTCGGCGGCGGCGGAGCTGGTGACGCCAGATCGCGCCGAATTGCAGCGCCACATCCAAGCGTTGCGGCGCACGCTCGCCGTGGCCTGTTTTGACCTGATCACCCGCTTGCGCCGCAGGCTTGAAGCGGAAAAGCGCGCGCTGCGCCAGCTGTCACCGCGCGTCACGTTGCAGCGTCAGCGTCAACACGTGGACGAGCTGGCGCTGACCATCGTGCGTGCGCTGCGCTACGAGCTGGCATTGCGCCGCGAGCGGTTGAGCGGACTGCACCATCGCCTGGAAGTGCTGAATCCGGCGGCGACCCTGGCACGCGGATACGCCATCGTGCGCCGCCAGGATGACCGCCGCGTGGTGATGCGGGTGGCGCAGGTTTCGTCGGGCGACCGCCTGCACGTGCAAGTGTCCGACGGCACATTTGCAAGCACGGTGGATTGAGAATTGGGTCTGGATCTGAGCGATGATGAAAGGCAAAGTTCATGAGCGAAGTGGAGCATCTCACCTTTGAGCAGGCGCTGGCCGAGCTGGAGCAGCTGGTGCAGGAGATGGAAGCTGGCAACCTGGAGCTCGAGCGCGCCCTGCAGCTGTTCGAGCGGGGTATGCAGCTGGTGCGCTATTGTAACGAACAGCTGGACACCGCCGAATTGCGCGTGCGCCAGCTGGCACCCGATGCCCTGTCGGGCGAGGAACCCGGCCTGACCCCTTTCGAACCATCTGCCCCGTCCGAGGAGCCATGGTGATCTGCGCGCTGCGCATCCGATAGAAACATCTGGCAAGCTATGGACGCGTCGGTTCGGGAGCGTTGGCGCATCACCTTCGCCAAGGAAAAGCCCTTACGCTACATCTCCCATCTCGATCTGCATCGCGCCTGGGAGCGCGTC
>JASFBB010000209.1:0-2647 GCA_036172345.1 Anaerolineae bacterium | reverse complement strand
CTTCCGATCTGTTCCCATCGTTCCCTCCAAGAACAGGCTGCGATGTGCGGAGCGTTCTTGTAATCCCACCTGAAGTGTATACTCCAGAAGGGGAAGATCAGGTGGTAAAGGGATGGTTAACCATTGCAACGCACGCACGCCGGGTTGCCAATCCACTGCATCGTACCCGATAGTGTCCGCCTGTGCCCAGACGAGGCCATGCCTGTCGACTAAATGGGCGTAGAAGGCATAGTCGGGATTGCCCGGCACATCCATCAGAGCCTCCCAACCCAGCAACAGGTGGAGCTCCTGTCCTGCACGCGCGTCCCCTGAGAGCTCATAACCCCACAACACCACGATCGGTTGTGGAGGGACTAGCGCGCCCAACAGATGATCCTCCATAAAGGTAGCTCGCAATGAGTGCTCCAGCGGCGGGATATCCGCTGTCCGAAGCCGGTACACTTCCATATCCTGTCCCCGGGTTTCGAGCTGTAAGTACTCCAACCAGCGTGGGTGTGGTGGAGCACCGCGCGTAAAAATATAGAGGGGGTTCACGCCGGGTGGGGGGAATAACATCGTCTGAGGGCCATGAAACCACACCACAAACGGGGGATGATGTCGCATATGCAGATCCAGGCGAAAGCGATCCCAATCTCGAAAGTGAGATGCTGAAATGGCAATCGGACTGGACAGACCCGCCGAGCGTAGATAACGTGTCACTTCGCCGAATTCAGCTCCATAAATGGAACGAGCTTCTGGCTCGGACGCCCAACGTCCGAAATAATCGTAGCAGGTTGATCCGGTGTGGAGAAGCCAATACAATACCACGCCTATCACAAAGGCCTGTGGTAGTTGTCGCTTATGCTCGGGTAAAGGGGCTAAATCTCTTACACCTTCGATCCGACATGCTTTCCAATTTCCTATTTGCTTCAGCAGCCATCGGCCCGAGGTCACCAAGCCCAGTGACCAGAGGATGAATGTGGGGGGTAAAGCACCCACGGTGCGCAAATAGTGGGGACTTTCGCCGGTGATGAAGCCAGGCAGCAGCATCACCAGCCACCAGATAAGGGGCAATGCGTATGAGGCCCCTTGGTGATCTCGATGGTGTGAGCGCCTCACCGCAGCGACAAGCCCCACGACAAGCCAGACAGCTCCCAGGAGGTCAAGGATAGGACGCCCAGCAAGGCCATAGCGGTTTGAATCGGGCCCAATGAAGCCGAACATACCCAACGTACGTGTCACCGAGGTGAACAACGGCTGAAAGTCGCCGGCCAGGGCATGCGACAGATTCAGCACCTGATCAGCACGTCGGGTGAAACTATCCGGGTGGGTGATGTAGAAATGGGCCAGCGGAGCAAAGACCAGACCCCACACCAGCATGTACACCGCCATTCCTTGCCACTGACGCCACGTCATCCGTCCCTGTATGGTCCAATAGGCGCAGAACATCAAGGGCACAAACGGGAGGAAACGGCTGGAGAGATAGGTGTACATGCCAACCCCGAGCCAGAAGCCACCCAATGCGAAAAATGCCATCTGCCGACGAGCTCCTTCGGGATGTGCAGCCATAAACCCACGCCACAAAAAGTAGAAAGCTAGCAGCTCTGCAAGGGGTAACGTGACTGCACGCAACGCTAGGCGGCTGATGAAGACAGCCCAGAAGGCGCTGCTAATCCCCCATGTCGCCAGTAGAGCGATCATTTCGCCTGAGAGAGATGGCTGATGGGCGAAGAGTCTCCGCGTCAATGCATACGTGAGCGCAATGGTCAGCAGACCTGCGGTCACGTTGACCAATCGCATCACATAAGGCGTAATGCCAAACAAGTGAAAGTAAAGCGCCTCCCAATAAATGATCAGCGGTTCAATGCCATTATAGATATCGAAGAAAACCTCTCTTCGGCCTGATAACAATACCTCGATGGCAGTGACACCGTTATACGCTTCATCATGGGAGAGGCCGGGCGGAACCTGTTCCAGTAAAGCCAGACGCAAAATGGCACCCCACCATACTGCTCCAACTGCAAGGATCATGAGCAGGGTTTTGCGTGATAGATGCCTTGGTACATGGCGCTCATTCATCTTCATCGAAACATTCCATCCGCGCTGAGCAGTGAGCGGCATACTTGGCCATTTTTCTTTGAAACAAGAGCACCACTGAGAATTGGATGCAGTGGGCAGCGAACTGTCAGCTCATTCATACATCGCAATTTGCTGAAGGCGCTGCCATTCCTCTGGGGTGTTCATGTTGAGGAAGGAGCGCAACAGAGGATCGAAACGTTCCAGGCGATCTCGCTCCACAGCGCATACGCGCACCGATCCAAAGAAGCTGCGCACATGCAGTTGGCCCTGTCGCAAGCACTGTTCGATCGGATGCAGGCAATGTTTGCTATAAACGGCGTGAAGGGTCTCCCATTTTTCGGAGATCTTTGGGACCACAACATCGTAATCCCAGATACTTGCCAGACGGGCCAGATACTTTAGCAACCGCGTGTTAAGAAAGGGCATGTCGCAGGCAACAATGAGGCAATGCGCATAACGCGCTGCCACAAGCGCACTATAGATACCCCCCAAGGGCCCTTTTCCGGGGTAGATATCATTTGTGATACGGTAGTTTGTATGAGGCGCGTACCTGTCAGGTGCATTGGTGACCAAGATAACATCTTCGCTG
>JASFBB010000208.1:0-5315 GCA_036172345.1 Anaerolineae bacterium | reverse complement strand
TCACCAGCTCGTCGCAGAAGGCGGCCCACATCTGCAAGACTGAATCGGAGAAGCCGAACTCGAAGATGCTGCCGGTGATGGCCGGATAGGCAGACTGGTAGGGAACATCGGCCACCTGCCAGACCTGATCGTCCCCCGGTGTGTAGGGAAGCCAGCTCAGTTGTTTGGGATTGCGCGTGCTGAACGCAGCCGACAGCGCTGTTCCGGCGATGCGGATGAACCACGTGTTCGCATGACCGGGGGCGATGCGCTTCATCGACAGGAGCATAGGGAATTCCTGACCATCCACGCTCGCTTCACAGGCCAGGATGGCGTTGTCCCACGTTTCGCACGGCACCATGGCGCCGCTTCGGTCGGGCCGCTCTTTGACAATTTTGCTGAGCAGAGCACGCACATTGCGTGGTTTCCACCCGTAACGCAGCGGCATATGCACCACGTGCATGCCCAGGTCGCCCATGCACCCGTACTCGCCATTGGTCTCGCAACGCCGCTTCCAGTTGATGGGTTTGTGCGGATTCAGGTCGCTGCTATGCCAGAAGCCGGCTTCCACCTCGATGATCCTGCCGAAACGCCCCTCGCGCATCCACTGAGCGATGCGGTAGGCGCCGGGATGGAAGGGAAACTCAGACGAGCAGCGCACCAGCACCTCGGGATGTCGGGCGACAGAGGCCAGGATCGCCTGGTTCGCCTGCAGGTCGATCCCGAACGGCTTTTCACCCATCAGATGCTTGCCCGCCTCGATGATATCGCTGTAGAGCTGGGCATGCAGGTTGTGGGGCACCGCGCAGTAAATCGCCTCGACCTGCGTCTCATTCAGCAGATCCCGGTAATCGTCGGTGATCATGCGCACCGAGGGGATGTTGTCGCGGAACCACTGTGCCGCGGCGAGATTCGTGTCGCATGCTGCGATGATCTGGGGCGCGAAGTCGAGGTCGAGCAGATGGCACCACCGCCCCACCGCGCTGGCGAACTCGCGCCCCATCAGGCCGCAGCCGATCACACCAAAGCGGATGATCCTCTTGGCCATCTCAGCAATATCCCATCTCTTTCTCGGTCTCGTAAATGCTCTCTTCGATGATGTCCATCGCCTTCAGCGCGATCTCATCCTGCATAATCATCGGCGGGGACATACGCAGGATATGCCATGCGGGGATCCACGCCACGCCCTTCGAGAAAGCTTTCTGATAGACCATACGACCCGCTTCCTCAAACGGCTCCTTGGTCGTCTTGTCCTTGACCAACTCGATGCCGAGCAGGCAACCGACACCGCGCACATCCCCGACGATGGGATGGCGCGCTTGCATCTCGCGCATGCGTTTGAGCAGGAGATTGCCCAGGTGCGTGGCACGCTCACAGATGTTTTCTTCTTCGATCACCTGGATCGAGGCCAGGGCGGCAGCGCACGCCATCGGGTTGCCGCCATAGGAGGTGGAGGCGCTGATCGTCTCAACCTTGTCCTTATACCGTTCGCTGACCAGCATCGCCGTGACGGGGAAACCGTTGCCAAAACCCTTGCCAAGCGTCATCACGTCCGGCACCGTGTGCCAATGTTCCATAGCGAACATTTTGCCGGTGCGTCCCATACACGTGAGCACCTCGTCGGCCATCAGCAGGATGCCATATTCATCGCACAGGGCGCGGATCTTTTGGATCCATCCGTCCGGCGGCACCACCGAGCCGGCCCAGCCCTGGATGGGTTCCAGCACGATGGCAGCGACACGGCCGGCCGTCTCCTCTTTGATCACCGTGCGGATATAATCGACACAGTAGATGCCGCAGTCCGGATAGGTCATCTTAAAGGCACAGCGGTAGCAATTGCCACGCGGCACCAGGAAGAAGCCGGGAGCGCGCAAGCCCTGGCTAGGGTCCAACCGTCCGCAGCCCACCGCCCCCATGGTTTTGCCATGGAAGTCCATATGGAATGAGATGAACTCAAACTTGCCGGTCGCCGCGCGACACATGCGCAATCCGGCCTCCACAGCGGCGGTGCCGCTATCGTAAAATTGCACGCCGTTCAACCGGCGATCCCCTTCCCCCATGGTGATTTCGGCGATTTTCTCCAGCAGCTGCATGCGGATGGGGGTGGTGAAATCGTGGGCGTTCATCAGCGTCGCGGCATACTTTTGCACTGCTTCGGTGACCTTGGGGTGACAATGCCCCAGTCCAGTGACGTAGATGCCCGAGGAGAAGTCAATGTAAGTGTTGCCATCCACGTCGGTCAGCGTCACACCGTGGCCCTTCTCGAAGACGACCGGGAACAAGCGCACCTGAGAGGAGTATCCCTTCATATACTTGGAGGCGCGGGCGTGGTATTCGCGCGACTTGGGCCCTGGCGGGGGCACCTTGATGACGGGTACACTATCGACCGGAATATCGGCCCAATACTTTGGTGACATCGCATCCTCTCCTTACGCGTGATTGATTAAGGTGCAAACAGCGCATATGATACCCTCCGGGAGGGGTCTATTCCCCTCATCCGAGCCGCGACCGTCAGGGAGGGGTTCTATCCTTCTCACCCCAACCGCTTGTATGGGCGACCAGCTGGTCGCCTATACGCGTACGTCCTGGCGCGAAGCGCCTGCTTTGCCCCAGCCCGAAAACCTGCATCTAGGGCGGGTGCTTGGGTCAGCGGTGCCTCAGTCCCGGATGAGCTCGAGATCGAGCAAGCGACACAGGATGGCGATCTCCTCACGCACATCGCCATAGGCGATCGCATAGTGTTGGCTCGGCACGTGTTGCATAAAATCGGCGACGTTGCCATCCAGCGCGAGGTTCACAAAGGGATAGGTGGGACAGCCCACCTCGTGAAACGGCGGCGGCAGCTCCGCATCTCCGGCGGCGACGTGGAGCTTGAAGCGTCCACGTCGCGCGCCCAGCCGGAGCAGGGTCACGCGCCCGGGCTTATAGGGCGAGCTGTTCAGCAGACCTTCGTAGAGGGCGGTGTGTTTGTTAATGACGGGCGCGGCAGCGGCATAACCGAGCGGCGCGAAGCCGCATGCGCCCAGCAGGATGTGCGTCGGCGTCACATTGTGCAGGTCGCCATAGCTGGTCGGTTCGCCAGTGAGATAGTGCAGAATGAGCTGCGAGACCACCAGCGGCAGGTCGCCCTCACAGCTGACCACGTGTCGGTCACCCAGTATGGAAAGGGGCAGGCAAGGCGCCAGGCCGAATGTGCGCGACAGCTCATATTGGCACTTGACGGTGAGCGCATCCCAATCCCGTTCTTGCGCGATTTGTTCGATGGCCAACGCCATGCGAAATGCTTTGCGCAGGTCTGCCGGTGAGACACCCTCCCCCCACTGCCAGTGCTCCGCTTCCTTGAGCCACCCCTCCACCTCTTGATCGCCGATCTTTTCGTAGCGCACCACCACTTCGTATTGATCGAGATGGTCGATCTCCGGGCCGAGCTGGCGGCGCAGCTGCGTATGATCGATCGTGCCGGTGTACATCCCCATCGAGGCGTAGCCCAACAAGCCGATGCGCGCTTCCGCCAGCTTGCGCCTGGCGGCGGCAGCACGCACAAACGTGCGAATGCTTGCCATCAAGGCTGCTTCTTCTGGCATGCCATAGACAAAGGCGAAGCGCGCCTCCATTTCTTCCAGAGTCTCGCGCAGCACACCCGCCGCTGGCAAAGCGCCCAATGTCAGCCCGACACCGTTCTCAGAAAATATGGTGTGGCTCCAGAGCAAGAGCGGCTCGCTGAAGAACGGGCGCAGCGTGGCGACGAACAAGGGCGCCTCCACCCAGCTGACCACCAGGGCGATGATGGCATCATACGCGGCGGTGCGCAGCACCTGGAGCGCCGGCGCGACATCAGCGGGCCGCATCACGGGAGAACTGGAGATGACGTTCAGACCGGCTGCTCCCAACGCCTGGAGCGATGCCTCGATCTGACGTTGCACGTCCTGAGGTGGATAATCCGGATAGGCAAATGGGATGACTATGACAGATAGAGGGTTCACTTCCGACATCCCTGTCCTCCTTGGTTCAGCGGCTCAGCCCTTGCCGGCAGTCGGACATAGCACTAAGGGAAATGCGGCCGGATGATGTCTATCATCAAAAACATTATAGCACAAAAGTTTTCGGATGTCAAGAGTATTGACAAAAATGAAACAATAATGTATCATATATATGATCGCTTTCGAAACACGACCCATCTTGCATCTCGAATGTGATCAACCTGAGCGAACAGGAGTTATCGTCGATGGCCACCCTGGCAGCTGAACGACGCAACGCGATTCTGGAGCTTTTGGCCCGCAACCCCTTATTGCGCGTAGCGGAGCTGAGTGCCTACTTCGGCGTATCGGAAGTGTCCATCCGGCGCGATCTGCGGCAATTGGCGCGTGCGGGGCTGCTGCAACGTGTGCGCGGGGGCGTGGTCGCGAATCCCACCACCTTCAATCTACCCCCGCAGCTCACCCCCTTCCTGATGCAACAGATGGAACAGCGGCGCGAGGTCAAAGAGCGCATCGGGCGAGCGGCAGCTCAGCTGGTGCGTCCGGGGCAGCACATTATGTTCGATGCCGGCACCACCACACTCCAGGTGGCGCGTTCGATCCCGGCCGAATTGTTGAGCAGCGGGAATCTGACTGTGATCACCTGCTCCTTGCTCGTGGCGATGGAGCTGGGTGCCTGGCGCGGCGTCAATGTCATCCTGCTGGGCGGCCTTTACCAGCACGATTTCTACATGAACGTCACCGGCCCGAAGACGATCGAGGCGCTGCGCGGGTTGCATGCCGACCTCCTGTTCCTGGGCGCCGATGGCATCAGCATTTCCCACGGGGTGACCATCGCCCACAACCTCGTGGAAGCGGAGACGGATAAAGTGATGATCGCTTCGGCATCGCGCGTCGTGGTAGTAGCCGATTCGAGCAAGATCGGCCAGATCGGCCTGACCAGCATCCTGCCCCTGACAGGCATTCACACCTTCGTCACCGACAGCGACGCGCCGGCAGAGTTCCTGGAACACCTGCGCCGTCAGGGCAGCGAGGTGATTGTCGTCTAGGAACAAGGATTCACTGCAGAGCTCGCAGCGTGCGCAGAGAATTGATTGGGAGAAGAATGAAACCGAGCCGCACACGTGAAACCGAGCCGCGCGCGTGAGCAAGCGGCCCAAACGGCGCCGCGCGCGTCAGCAAGCGGCTCATCAACCGCTCCCTCACGGTCGCGGCTCGGATAGCGTGAAACCGAGCCGCGCGCGTGAGCAGGCGGCTCATCAACCGCTCCCTCACGGTCGCGGCTCGGACAAATTGAACTGAGCCGCGCGCGTCAGCAAGCGGCCGTGACAACCGCTCCCTCACGGTCGCGGCGCGGAC
>JASFBB010000207.1:0-5208 GCA_036172345.1 Anaerolineae bacterium | reverse complement strand
GCGTAAATCCGCGTGAGTTCCTCACCGGGCAGGCATTGCTGGAATATGACCGCGGCAACCTCTCCTATTTTGGTCTGAGCACAGCACCGGGCGCGATAGCAGATCTTCGAGTGACGAGCTTGCAATACTACCCGGAAGCAGAGGAAAGGGAAGTCTTGCAATCCTCGCTAGGAGAACAACCTCGCTTTATGATCGTGAGTCTCACCTTTGAGGGTTGGAAGGGGTATACCTTCACCCGCGTTGAAAAACCCATCGAATGGATCACCACTTGGGTCGACGGCAGGTGGAAAATTGACTACCGTGCCACGCCGGAATAATATGAGTCGCCGAAGGTAACGCTTGGACAAGCGACCCTGCCTGCCCTCTTAGGCAGAGAGGTGCACGTTAATTTCTTCAGGAGCGATGGCCATGAATTCCCGCACTCGTATGGCGCTGGCGATGCGCCATGAGATCCCCGACCGTGTGCCGGTGATGTGCCAGCTGGCCTTGGGACACTATTTTCTGAACACGGGCATCCCACCGCACCGCATCTGGTTCACCAGCGAGGGCTTCGCCGAGGCGCTTGTGATGCTCCAGCGCCGTTATCGCTTCGACGGCATCCTCATCAACCTGCCCGGGCGTCCGCCTGACTTGCTGGATGAGATCGCCTCGCTGACGAAAACAGGCGGAGGAGAACGTCTCGTCTGGCGCAACGGGGAGATCACCGTCTTCCCGCCCGATGACAATCCCTATCATCTCATGGCAGACGGAAGCAAACCACCGCGCGCTGACTTCGCTACCTTGGATCCAGATCGCCTCGAAGTCCTGGACGACTTGGTGGGGTACACCTGGGGTGTCTATCACATTCCCCACATCGCCGGCAAAGCCCACCGTGGCCCTCTCACCGAGATACCCGATTACTTCTTGCGCACGATCGATTGGGTGATAGAGCTGACCCATCATGAAGTCTCGATTCATGGTGAGGTTTTCTCTCCGTTTACGCATTTCATGGAACTATTCGGATATGAGAACGCCCTGATCAACCTCTTGATGGATGCCGGCAAGGCGCATGCCCTGCTCGATCGGTTGACTGAGGCGGTGATCGCGTGGGCGGTTGCTCAGGCGCGGCGTGGTGTGGATGCCGTGCTCATCTCATCCGCTTTTGCTGGCGGGCCGTTTATCAATCGGCAGATGTACCGCGAGTTTGTGCTCCCTTACGAACGGCGGGTGGCCGAGGCGATCAAGGCGGAAGGGGTGATCGTGTACACCCATACATGTGGCAGCATCGGCGACCGGTTGGACCTGATGGTCGAGACCGGCACCCAGGGCATTGACACGCTCGATCCCCCGCCCTTGGGCAACGTCCACCTGGCCGATGCCAAACGCCAGATCGGCGACCGCGTTTTCATCAAGGGCAATATGAACGCTGTTGAGATGCTCACTTATACCACCCCCGAGCAGGTCATCGCCCATGCCGGTGAGCGCATCCGCATCGGTGCCCCCGGTGGCGGTTACATCCTGAGCACGGCTTGCTCGGTCTCGCCGCATATGGCGCCTTGGAAGCTCGAGCTGCTCACCCCGTTGGCCGAGGAGATCGGGCGCTATGCAGGGCCTATAGAGAGCACTTCTGAGTAAACGTTAGGAGAGGAACGTGTTGCTGGAAGAGACGTATACCTATCGTGAAATCCACGAACAGCCTCAGGTACTCGCTCAGCTGTTAGAACGCGAGCACCCCGCTGCACAAGCTCTGGCCTCAGCGATGCGCCAGCGGCAGGTTGACTATGTGTTGATCGCTGCACGCGGCACCAGTGATAACGCTGCCCGTTATGCCCAGTATCTATGGGGCGCGGTCAATCGCTATGTGGTGGCGCTCGCGACGCCCAGCTTGTTCACCATCTATCACAAACCGCCGCAGCTGGGCAATGCCCTGGTATTAGGTATCAGCCAGAGCGGCAAGAGCCCTGATCTCATCGCCGTGCTCGAGGAGGCACGGCGTCAGGGTGCGTTGACCGCGGTGATCACCAATGCGGTCAACTCAGAGCTAGCGCGCCAAGGAGACTTCGTGCTCAACTTGGGAGCTGGAGAGGAACGGGCAGTGGCGGCGACCAAGACCTACACGGCCCAGCTGGCCACTATTGCCCTGCTGAGCAGCTGCCTGGCCGATGACAAGGCGATGTGGGAAGCCTTATACACCGTCCCGGAGGCGGTAGCAGCCACGCTATCGGTGCATGCCGATATGACCCAGGCGACGCGCCGCTACTATACGATGCGCCATTGCATCGTCCTCGGACGTGGTTATAACTATGGCACGGCCTTCGAGATCGCCCTGAAATTGAAGGAGCTCACCTACACGGTGGTCGAGCCATATAGCAGCGCCGATTTCCTGCACGGCCCGCTGGCAGTCATTGAAGCGGGCTTCCCCGTTATTGTGGTGGCACCCAGCGGTTCGCCGCTGGCGGAGCTGCGTCACCTGGCGCAGATGCTGCGCGAGCGCGGCGCTGAGGTGCTTGCTATCAGCGATGACGCCGATTTGTTAGCTCTGGCCCATACCCCCTTGCCGCTGCCGCGTGCGTTGCCTGAGTGGCTCTCCCCGCTGACGTGTGTGTTGCCGGGCCAATTGCTTGCGATGCATCTCTCCTATGCGCGCCACGGCAATCCCGATCAACCGCGCGGACTGCGCAAAGTGACGGAGACGCTTTGATGGCACTCTCATTCACCGATGCGGATAAGCAGCGCGTCTGGGAGCGATACTATGCCGGTCAGCCCGAACGGGTGCCGGTGGCGCTGCGCACCAACGACCGTGTTTATATGCTGGATGTGCGCTTCAATCGCGATGGGCTCACCTATCAGGATGTGTTCACCGATGCACGGGCGATGCTGACCGCCCAACTTAACTGGCAATACGTGCTGCACACCTATTTTCACCGCTATTGCGATCAGCCGGTCGATCTGCCGGAACGCTGGCAGGTCAGCGCCTTTCTGCACAACACTTATGAAGCCTGGGCGCTGGGCTGCCCCCTGCGCTTGGAGCCGGGGCAGGTGCCTGACACGGTGCCCGACTACACGGGTGACCGCAAGTGGGCCATCTTTGACGTGGACATCGAACGTCCCTTGCAGCTGCCCTCGTTTCGGCGTGCCATCGATCTGACCGAACAGATGATGGAGCTGGCACACGGGATGGAGTTCTTCGACCGCCCGGTCGAGGTGTTGCCCTATCTGCAAAGCGCCTCCGACGGCGCGCTCACCGTGGCGTTGAACGTGCGCGGCGGGGAATTTCTGGCTGATCTAGTGGAAGACCCCGACTACGCGGATCGGTTGCTCGCCTTCATCACGCAAGCAGCCATCAACCGCGTCTGGGCACTGCTGGCCTACTGGGGCAAGGAGCTGCAGGGAGAGCTGTGGCTTGCCGACGACAGCATTGTCACCATCAGCACGACAATGTACCGCGAGCGCATCCTGCCCCATCACCAGCGCTTCTATGACTCCCTCGATCCGCAACGGAAGATCAAACGAGTCTTCCACCTGTGCGGGGACGCGGGGCGCTTTTTCCCTATCATTGTCAAGGAATGTGGTGTGTCCTCGATTGATACCGGTTTTCCGGTGGATCTCGCCTGGCTGCGCCGTGCTGTCGGCCCGGGGGTTGAGATTTACGGTGGGGTGGAAGTGGGCTTGTTGCTCAAAGGCACACCCCAACAGGTGCGCGAGCGCACCCGGCAGGTGCTGGAAAGCGGGGTGACGGCGGGAGGACGCTTTGTGTTGAGCGAAGCGAACAACCTCCCGCCGAGCGTTCCGGAGGAAAACTTAGCCGCGATGTATCACGCGGCTATCGAATTCGGTCAACTGGGATAACCTACTTACCTCAGACGAACTTGCCGATGCGCTGGCGCACATCCTGGGCGAAGCGCTCGATGTGCTCCACCACGAACGCTATGATATCGGACTGAGTATCCTCGATTAATGGGGTGAGATTCATCGCAAAAGTCAGTCCCTCACTCACATCCACTGCATGCGAGGCGTGGTACGTTGCGTGCGCGCGGCGGCGTCCCAACGTCGCCAGGTCGTAGCGCTTGCCGCCGCAGATCTGCGAGTCAAAGATGCCCAATAGGGCAGCTTGCAGGTTAGGATGCGCCGACACGTCCAGTGCCACCTTGTCCTCATCCAGCAGCCAATCCAGGTCGCGCCACACCTCACAACCATAGAGCTGTTTGGGCCGCTGATCGGCGGGCAAGCTGCGGATCGCCTGAATGGTGCGCACCGCCACACCCACATGTGTGTCATGTTTATCGGCCAGGTTGTGGGTGTAAACCACCTCAGGTTGTGCCAGGCGCAGCAAGTTGGCGATATCGGTGACAGGGCCAGGGTTGTTAGCGTCCTTGACCGCCGCGCTGGGATAGTCGAGCAAGGCCTGGGCGGCGTATTCGCCCACCACGGCGGCTTTCTTCTGCTCCTTGATGCGCACCTCGCGCATCTGTTCGTCGGTGTAGTCCTTATACAGGTCATCGCGCGGTGAGCCAGCGCCGTTGGTCACCACCACACCGGTGAACCAGCGATCGGATCGCTGGAAACAATGGAGAATGCCATGTGCGGCCATGATCTCCAGGTCGTCCTGGTGGGCGCTGATCGCCATATGGGTGGTGCGTGCCAGCGCCTCCTCTTCCGCCACTCCGTCCGGAACAAACAGTTGAGCAGTGGGCATCGTGAATTTCATAACGACCTCCTCATCGTCAGGGATCATCCCTCAAGATTGCCTAATAGGATCTGCTTCTCTCAATGTACCACGGATTGCACGCAGCACAAAGTCCAGACAATGGTAATTGTGGCAGGTGCCTCTCATTTTTTGGGGAGAGGCAGGGTTCAAACTGCGCCGCGCGCGTGAGCAAGCAGCTCTAACCGCTCCCTGACGGTCGCGGCTCGGATAAAACCAAACCGAGCCGCGCACGTAAGTAAGCGGCCTAAACCGCGCCGCGCGCGTAAGCAAGCAGCTCTAACCGCTCCCTGACGGTCACGGCTCGGATAAAACCAAACCGAGCCGCGCACGTAAGTAAGCGGCCCAAACCGCGCCGCGCGTAAGCAAGCAGCTCTAACCGCTCCCTGACGGTCGCGGCTCGGATAAAACCAAACTGAGCCGCGCGCGTGAGCAAGCGGCCTAAACCGCGCCGCGCGTAAGCAAGCAGCTCTAACCGCTCCCTGACGGTCGCGGCTCGGATAAAACCAAACCGAGCCGCGCAC
>JASFBB010000206.1:0-6370 GCA_036172345.1 Anaerolineae bacterium | reverse complement strand
GCGGCTCGGATACACCAAACCGAGCCGCGCGCGTCAGTAAGCGGCCGGATACCGCTCCCTCACGGTCGCGGCTCGGACACATCAAACCGAGCCGCGCGCGTCAGCAAGCGGCCGGCATTACCGCTCCCTCACGGTCGCGGCTCGGATACATTGAACCGAGCCGCGCGCGTCAGCAAGCGGCACAAACCGCTCCCTCACGGTCGCGGCGCGGATAAATGGTCGCGGCTCGGATATGTTGAACCGAGCCGCGCGCGTCAGCAAGCGGCACGTTAAACCGCTCCCTCACGGTCGCGGCTCGGATAGCGGTCGCGGCGCGGATAAATGGTCGCGGCTCGGATATGTTGAACCGAGCCACGCGCGTCAGCAAGCGGCCTAACCGCTCCCTGACGGTCGCGGCTCGGATAAATGGTCGCGGCGCGGATAATGTGAACCGTGCCGCGGCCATCGCTTTTGCCCTCCGCTGATGGAGCGTTTAGAATGGGCTTATGGCGCATTCGTCGGGCACAACCTATTGGCTGCGCGAGGGCTGGGGCGTCTTCTTGCTCATGCTCGTCCTGATCCTGATCGTCTGCTCGGCGGTGGCCAGTGCCGGTTGGACGGAGGGATTGCATCTCGTAATGCCGGTCGGCCTGGCTGCTTTCGCCTTCGCCTTTCTGTCGGCACGCAGCCGCCTGCCTGCCTCCTTGGCACCCCTCTTGAGCATGCCGGTCGGCACGGCGCTGGCATTTCGCCTCACCGCGGATTGGATACCCGGCACAGAGAACTGGCCGCAACGCTGGGCGTGGATGTGGTATCGCATCTACCTGTTCGGCCGCCAGCTGCTCTCCGGTGGCAGCAGCGCCGACCAGCTCGTCTTCCTGCTCCAGCTCTGCATCCTGGTGTGGATGGTCGCCTGGCTGATCACCTGGTTTGTCTTCCGCGTCGAGCGCGTCTGGGATGCCATTGTGTTGGCCGGGCTGCTGCTCCTGGGCACGCTCTACTATGCGCCGAATGATCTGACCGTCCATCTGATCCTCTTCCTGGTAGTGGCGCTCCTGCTGGTGATCCGTTTCAATCTGTATCTGCGCGAGCGCATCTGGCGGCATATCCAGATCCCCTATCACGCCGGCGAGATCGCCCTCCATTTCTGGCGCACCGGGTTGGCGCTCTCCGTGTTGCTCGTTGCGTTGGCCTGGTTCGCTCCCGCTATCCCGACGGACATGCGCGGTCGCACCTTGGAGGCGCTGCGCACCAGCTGGTACGACCTCGAAGACCGTCTGGGGCAACTCTTCACCAGCCTGCGCTTCCGCGACACCTCGGGCGCGGATTTCTCCGCACAGGCCTTACCTCTGGGCGGGCCGCGCCAGCTGGGTAGCACGCCGGTGATGGAGATCACGTCACCCGGTGGCGCCCATTACTGGCGAGAGGTGGCGCTCGACCATTATACCGGCCATGGGTGGGTCAACAGCGACGGAGTCGTGGTGCGCTTCGGCGGTAACAGCCCCCCGCTCGCCGTCATCCGCTACCAGGCGCAGATGCCGCTGACGCATACGGTGATCGCGCTATTGCCCGACATGAGGGCGCTGGCAATGGCCGGACAGCCGGTGTGGGTCAGCGTACCCGCGCGCGCACGCATCCACTTCGTTCAGGAGCAGCTGGCAGAGGGCATCTCCTATGCACGCGCCCGTCTGCCGCTGCGGAGGGGCGATGGTTATGTCGTCGCCACGCTGGTGAGCAACGCGACGGTCGAACAGCTGCGCCAAAGCCAGGCGCTCTATCCGGAATGGGTGGCTCAGCGTTACCTGCAGCTGCCGGATACCCTGCCTGAGCGGGTGTATCTCCTGGCGGAGGCCATCACCGCGCAAACGGCAGATACCGTGTACGACAAGGCGGCTGCCGTGGAAGCGTACCTGCGCCAGACCATCGCCTATAACGAACAGGTTGAACCGCCGCCGGCCGAACGCGACGCGGTGGATTACCTGCTGTTCGAAAGGCGTGAGGGATATTGCGACTACTATGCCAGCGCCATGGTGGTGCTGCTGCGCGCGGCGGGCATCCCGGCGCGCTTGGCGGCAGGTTATGCCCCAGGGGAACGCCGTGCCGATGGGAGCACCTTCCTGGTGCGCCAGAAAGACGCGCACGCATGGCCAGAGGTCTTCTTCCCGGAATACGGCTGGATCGCCTTCGAACCGACCGCGGGACGGTCGCCCATCGAACGGCCGCGCGCCGATGTAGCTCTGCCCATGTTCACCGAGCCGCCGTCCATAGAAAGAGCGGAAAACACCCCGCTACAACCGCTCCCGGACGCGCCACAGCCAACGGAGGAAGGGTCAGGCAATCCATCCCCGATACCCACGTTCGCGCCCTGGCCCCTGCTCGGGTTGGCATCGCTGGCTGCCTCTCTGGCGGCGTTCATTCTGCGCCGCCGACGCAACGCCACAGTCAGGGGTGTTTCGATAGAGGCGCTCCATGCGCGCATGGGTTGGCTTGCCCAGTGGGCCGGCGTGTCCTTGCAACCATGGCAGACCCCCTTTGAGCAGGCGGCTGCGATCGCCGCGCTCGTGCCGGACGGTCAGGCACACGTGTGGCGCCTGGCTCAGCTCGTCACGCATGCGCGCTATGCGGCGCACCCCCTCAGAGACGCCGAACTCACGGAAGCGGCACGTGCATGGCGAGCGTTGTACCCGTGCCTGCTGCGCGCGGCGTTGCGCCGGCACATCCGTCGGCTGACGGGCGGCCTGGTGGGACGCCGTGGGGACGCACCCCAGTTGTCGCCAGACACACCCGGATGAGCCGAGTGAATCAACCATCTCTGCCAAAGAGCAGCCCCCGTGTGACAACGACGTGCAGCCGACGGATGCGAGGGTGGTGGCCGCCGCGATCTGCGTATGTCCTCCTCTTCCTGACGTGGCTGGCGTGGGGGCTGCGGTTGTATCGCCTCGACTTCCAACCGCTGTGGGGCGATGAGGGTTGGAGCTTCTACTTTGCCGGGATGACGCTGCCCGAGATGGTGCGACATACCGCTCAGGACATCCATCCGCCGTTGTATTACGCCCTGCTGCACGCCTGGCTCAACCTCACCGGCGGCACCCCCGAAGGCGCTCGCCTGTTCTCGATCATACTCGGCAGCTTGCTGGTGGCGGTGATCTGGCGGCTAGGGAACCTCTTGCTGGATCGGCGCGCCGCCTTGCTGGGCAGTGTGCTGGCTGCCCTCGCACCGCTGGGCGTCTACTATTCCCAAGAGGTGCGCATGTACATGCTGGTGACGCTCCTCGGCGCGGCGTCGCTCTATGGCTTCACGCGCCTGATATCCTTCGCTCCCGGGGGTGCGGATGGAGAAAGGGGCTCCGAGGGACGATGGCTCGGGTGGCTGCTGGGCTATGGGTTGACGACCGCCGCTGCGCTCTACACCATGTATTACGCCGCTCTTCTGCTCCTGGCGCAGGCCATCTGGCTGGGGACGCACTGGGTGACGCAGCGGCGGGTTGACCGGGCTCAGCCGCATGCGCTTTCCAGGAGCGATGACGGCGCGTCCGCGCGGTGGCTCCGCGGCGCTCTGGGGATCGGCATCGCGACGGTGCTCTATGTGCCCTGGGTTTTCTACGTCGCCCAACAGCTGCTGCACTACCTCCAGGGCAAGCGCGCCGCGGAGCAGTACCTGCCTCTGGACTTGCTGCACTACCTGGGCGCCCACCTAACTGCTTTCAGCATAGGCCATCTTTCCGAGGCGCTGGCGGGGCTGCACGGGGTGGCCGTGGCGTTCGGCATACTCGCCGGGCTGGGCCTGCTCTACAGCGTGCAACGGCAGCGTCTTGCCAGCGGCGGGCTGCTATGCTGCGCGCTGGCGGTGCCGCTGGCGGGCGGTTTTGCCATTAACCTGGTCTATCCGTTTGCGCCCCGTTATTTTGAACGCACCCTGCTGCTGGCGGCGCCGGCATGGTGGCTGCTGGCAGCGGCGGGATGGGCGTGGCTTGGGAGACGCTCGCGCGCCCTCTTCCTGGGCTGCGGCATCCTGCTGGTGGGTTCTCTGGCGGTGGCGCTGGCCGATTTCTACACTGTGCCACGCTACCAGGACGAGGACTACCGCCCTCTGTTGCGCTATGTGCGCACGCATAGCAGCCCCGAAGACGTCATCTTGGCCAGCTACCAGTGGCAGCTGGGTTTGTACCAGGCCTATCTCCCCGCACCCCATCCGCGCTTCTTCGTCGTGCCGGGCTGGGGCAAGGAGTGGGCGGATGACTCCCAGCGCATGCGCACCGATTTGGCAAGGTTGGTGGAGCAGCACCCACGCCTGTGGTTCCCCGCCTATCAAGCGCTGGGACGCCTGTGGGAGACGCGCGTGGAAGAGCTGCTCAACCGCATCGCCTTCCCGGCTGAGGTGGACTGGAATCTGCCCGGCACCAAGCTCATCCTGTACGGTCGCGGACGTGCCCTACAGGAAGTCACGCCGCAGTTTATCCAAAGCAGGCGGACCGGCATGGCAAATTTTGGTGGCGCGATTGCGCTCGAGCGTGCTCAGGTCGGCAACACGCCGCTGGAGTCCGGAAGGGGTGTGCTGCCGGTGGTGCTCTCCTGGCGCCGCCATGGGCAGTCGGCCGATGCCGCAGAAGAGCTGCGGGTAGCGTTGCGCCTGGTGGATGCCACGGGGCAGCGCTGGGCGGGACGCGACAGCCGGCCGCTGGGGGGACAACACTCCTTCCGCTTGTTAGCGCCCGGCGCGACGCTGCACGATCACCACGGCATCTTGATCCCGGCGGGCACGCCACCGGGCGAGTACCAGCTGCGGCTGGGCCTGGTACGCGAGCGCGATGAGCGCCCGCTCGACGTGCTCGACGAACAGGGCCAACCGCAGGGGAGCGAGGTAATCTTAGGCAATGTACAAGTGAGATTGCCGGTAGAACCCCTGCCGCCGGAAGCGCTCCCCATCCAGTATCCGCTGCGCGCGGACTTCGCGGGTGGGGTGCAGCTGCTCGGTTACAGCATCGGCGATATGCCGGTCAAGGCCGGCGAAATCCTGTCGTTCAGCCTGTTCTGGCAGGTGCTCACCGCGCCCCAGGAGCATTATGTGGTGTTCGCCCAGCTGCAGGACGCCACTGCTCAGCCGGTCGCGCTGAGCGAGACGCCGCCGGTCTATCCCAGCGAACAATGGGCCGCCGGGATGCTGTTACGCGACCCCCATCAGCTCCTGTTGCCCCCGCAGCTGCCCGCCGGGGCATATCGACTGGCGGTGGGATTGCTGCGCGCAGATGGCACGCGCGTGCCGACCGCGGGGGGCGATCAGGTGGTGCTGACACATGTGCACACCACCCAGCGGGCGCGTCAGTTCACGCCACCGCCGCTTCCAGAACGTTTTGAAGCCGTCGGGGCGCAGTTCGGAGATTATGCGCGCCTGTTGGGCTATGCGTTGAAGCTGCCCGACGCCGTATCGCCCGGAGCGACTCTGGAGTTGGTGCTCTACTGGCAGGCGTTGCAACCGTCCACGCAGCGCTACAGCGTCTTTGTGCACCTCATTGACGCGCAAGAGCGCATTCTCGGGCAGCGCGATCAGGAACCGGGTGGTGGGCAGTTCCCCACCACGAGCTGGGTGAGCGGCGAATATCTGGTGGACGCCTATCAGGTGCCGCTCCATCCCGATGCACCGCCGGGCACTTATTGGCTGGAAGTGGGGCTGTATGACCCGCTCAGCAGCCAGCGACTGGAGGTGCGCGACGCGGACGGCCATATGATCGGCAACCGCTTGCTGCTCGAGCGCACTCCGGTGCGGGTGCGGTGAGGCAAAAATGACATTCACGTGCCACCTCACCCGCGCCGCAACCATTTATCCGAGCCGCGACCACTATCCGAGCCGCGACGATTATCCGAGCCGCGACCGTGAGGGAGCGGTAATGCCGGCCACTTACTCACGCGCGCGGCTCGGTTTAGGCCGCTTGCTCACGCGCGCGGCTCGGTTTGATGTATCCGAGCCGCGACCGTCAGGGAGCGGTTAGGCCGCTTACTCACGTGCGCGGCGCGGTTCAATGTATCCGAGCCGCGACCATTTATCCGAGCCGCGACCGTCAGGGAGCGGTAATGCCGGCCGCTTGCTCACGCGCGCGGCTCGGTTTGATGTATCCGAGCCGCGACCATTTATCCGAGCCGCGACCGTGAGGGAGCGGTTAGGCCGCTTGCTCACGCGCGCGGCTCGGTTTGATGTATCCGAGCCGCGACCGCGAGGGAGCGGTTTGTGCCGCTTGCTGACGCACGCGGCTCGGTTCAATGTATCCGAGCCGCGACCATTTATCCGAGCCGCGACCGTCAGGGAGCGGTTTAACGTGCCACTTACTTACGTGCGCGGCGCGGTTTAGGCCGCTTACTTACGTGCGCGGCTCGGTTTAGTGCGCGGCGCAGAGAT
>JASFBB010000205.1:0-3955 GCA_036172345.1 Anaerolineae bacterium | reverse complement strand
CTCCTACACCCTCAACGGCTGCGCGCCTCAGTTCGCCCTGTGGAGCTTCCGCAATCTGGGCTACCTGACCTACTACGCCACGTATGCCCTGGCGACCGGCGCCATCAAGGGTGAGGTGGGCGAGCGCTTTGAAGCCGGCCGCATGGGTGTCTACACCATCGAGAAAGACCCCACCCGTGAGAAGGGTCTGCGCGTGCTGATGGGCCCCTTCAGCATCTACGACAAGACCAACGTAGAAGCCGAAGCGAAGTAGCCCTTTATGGAATCTTGCTCTTGCTCCGGCCGAGTGCACACTCGGCCGGAGCAATTCGTCATTATAGAGAAAGGCATTGTCCACCACGCTACATAGACTGCACCTGAGATAGCACCCATTTGTTCAGTGACCCGAGAGACAGGATGAACTCCAAACAACGTGTCATGGCTGCATTGACCCGACGGGAGCTTCCGGACCGGGTGCCGCTTCAGTTCGACCTATCGCGTGCGTTGGCGGATCGTCTCTGCCAGAAGTACGGCATCCCCCCTCACTACACCACGGCTTATTACGAAGATGTCACCTATCGCCTGTCCAACAATGACCTGCGCGTGGCTATGGGCAGCGACTGTGTGGTGGTGGGCGCCGGCTTGCCGCGCCATTATGCGCATCCGGTGGACCAGCATGGCTGCATCCTCAACGAGTTCGGGATGCGCATGCGCCAAGGCCCCATCTACATGGAAGTGGTCGAGCACCCGCTCGCCCATGTGACCGAGGCGGCCGAGGTGGAAAATTTTCCTTTTCCCGATCCCCTGGCCGATGGTCGCTACGATGATGCGGCGAGGTATATAGAGAAGTACAAGGAGGAGTATTTCATCATCGGTGATGTCGAGCTCACCATGTTCGACATGATGCAGCAGCTGGTCGGCATGGAAAAGCTGCTCACCGACATGGCGCTGGGGATGCCCTACATCGAGCCGCTGATCGAAAAGTGTAAGAATTTTGCCCTGGCGGTCGGCCAACAGCTCATCCGAATGGGGGTGGACGGCATCTGGACGGGCGACGACTTTGGCGGCCAACAAGGGTTGTTGATCTCGCCACGCATGTGGCGCCAGTATTTCAAGGAACGCTATCGTGAGATTTACGCCACCTTCAAGGCGCTCAACCCGAATGTGATCATTATGCAGCACTGCGACGGTGCGGTTGCCCCCATCCTCGCAGAATGGATTGAGGTGGGCCTGGAGGTGTTCAACCCGGTGCAACCCAACGTGCCCGGCCATGAGCCGCAAGAGCTCAAAAACCGTTTCGGCGATCGATTGTCCTTTTGGGGCGCCATCGATCAACAGAAGCTGCTGCCCTTCGGAAGCCCCGCTGAAATCGAGGCGGACGTGAAAGCTAAGATCGAGATATTAGGGCAAGGTGGCGGCTACATGGTCGCCCCGGCGCACATCATCCAGGCCGACACCCCGATCGAGAACGTCGAAGCGTTCATCGCCGCAGTTAAGAAACACGGCGTATACCGCTGAGGCCGTATTTAAGATCTCATCGGCATACTCACTCAATTGGGTCGGACGGAGAGGGAGCAGGTATGCGTCTCAAGGATAAGGTCGCAATTGTCACGGGAGGTTCGCGCGGGATCGGACGCGCGATCGCATTGCGTCTGGGTCAAGAAGGAGCGAAGGTGGCTGTGGTCCATCTGCGCGGTCCCGAGGGAGAGGAAGTCGCGCAGCAGATCCGCCAGAACGGCAGCCCGGCCATCGCCATCCACTGCGACGTTTCCGACAGCCAACAGGTCCAGGCGATGGTGCAGCGCGTCGTGCAGGAATGGGGCACGATCGACATTCTGGTGAACAATGCGGCCATCTGCCCCTTCAAGCCCTTTATAGAGATCTCCGAGGCGCTCTGGGACCAGGTGCTGGATACCAACCTCAAGGGCTATTTTCTGTGCTCCCAAGCGGTGGCGCGGGTGATGATCGAAAAGGGTGTGCGCGGACGCATCATCGCCGTCAGTTCCATCTCGTCTGAGTTCGGCGGCAGCCAGCAAGCACACTATTGCGCCTCTAAAGCGGGTATCAACCTGCTGATCAAGTCTATGGCCATTGCGCTGGGACCCTATGGCATCACCTGCAATGCTGTGCTGCCGGGCACGGTGGAGACGGATATCAACCGCGAGCAGCTGGCCGACCCAGAAGTGCGCGCCTATTGGTCGCGGCGCGCCCCGCTGGGGCGCATTGGGAGGCCAGAGGACGTCGCCGGGCCGGTGGTCTTCTTCGCCAGCGACGATGCCGACTGGTGTACCGGCGCCATGCTGGTGGTGGATGGCGGCGTGTCCGTCAATCTGCAGTGAGAAGGGCAAAGAGGAAAGAGGGCGGACGTGAGGTTTAGAGATGGCCACTTATACCATCAAGGCGGTCAAGTACTGTGAACAGAGTGTCCCCGGCGCGCAGATGTTCTACATGGCGCGCTGGGATGAGTGGCTGGAAGCGGACTTCTTTTTCTTTATCCTGCGCCGCGATGACGGCAAGGTGATGCTGATCGACACCGGCATCCGCGATGTGGAAGAAATCCAGCCTCTCGTGACAGCCGGCGTGGGCGAGCGGGGACGCTTTCGCATGGATATGCGCACCCAGAACATCCCCCTCTTATTGCGCCGCGAGGGGATTGATCCGGCGGAAGTGGAGTATGTGTTCCTCACCCATCTGCACTATGACCACTGCTCCAATGTGCGCCTCTTCCCCAACGCCAAGTTCGTCCTGTCGCGCACAGGTTGGCATCGCACCCTCGATCCCCCTCATCCCAGCCTGGTGCCCGATGTGCTCTTCCCGCGCGATGTGCTGGCCTATCTGGTCAGCGAAGCGCGCGAGCGGCTGATCCTGGTTGACGATGAAGCTGCGGAGATCATCCCGGGCATCGGGGCGTTCTACATCGGCGGGCACACACTGTGCAGCCAGGCCATTGCGGTGCAGACCCGACAGGGGCGCGCCGTCTTCCCCGGCGACACGATATTCTATTACGAAAACCTGGAGAAGAATCACCCGGTGGGCCTGGCGGTAGACATGGTGCAGTGCTATCAAGCATTGGAACGCGTGCGCGCCGTGGCTGACATCTTCGTGCCGCCCCATGACCCCCTGCTCCTGAAGCGCTATCCAGACGGGGTGATCGTCGGCATACATTGAGTCGGCACACTGGATTCGCTGCTCCCATCAGGTTAAAATTCAGCCTGGTGACAATAGGAGCCAACCGTTGGAGGTGAAAGGATGCCCAAGCTGGAGTCGGCTGCCTTGGAGAGCGCCCAGGTGTATCGTCTGCCTGGACGCAATTGGTATTATCTGATCGGCCCGCAGAACAGCCAGGCAAAACAGATGACCTTTGGCGTGGCGGAATTCCCCGGCGGCACCGCCGCGGCTTTCCACGTGCATGCCAATGAGGAAGAAATCGTGTACATCATCTCGGGCAAGGGGGCTGTGGTCACTGAGGATCAAGTGGTGGAAACGCAGCCTGGCGTGGCGGTCTTCATCCCACCCGGGGTGTCTCATCAGATCCGCGCCGACGGACCGGAGCCGCTCTGGCTGGTCTCCGTCTTCTCCCCACCGGTCATCCCTGGTAGCTACGACCCCGGGCGAGACAAAAAATAGCGCTTATGATCCCCCTGCCTGATCCGAGACCGGGCAGGGGATGCTATAAGCACCTTTCTTGAGGGGATGAGATGGTCGCAGATGAATTGTCTGGGCGCGTAGCCGTGGTCACCGGTGCGGCGCGCGGCATCGGGCTGGCTATCGTCCGCGCTTTGATCGCCCACGGCGCCGCGGTTGCGCTGTGGGATGTGGATGCTCAAGCGCTGGAGCAGGCGGCACGCTCCCTGGGAGAGGCCGCCTGGCCGTGGGTGGTCGATGTGACCAGCGCCGACACGGTGCGCACCGCTGTCCAAGGAGTGGTGGAGCGTTGCGGTGGCTTGCATATCTTGGTCAACAACGCCGGCATCTG
>JASFBB010000204.1:0-3652 GCA_036172345.1 Anaerolineae bacterium | reverse complement strand
CCTAGCAACACCACTGCCCCACTCAGCAACACCAGACGCAAGATGGTGGGTTCCCGCGCGGCCAGGTCGATCACCTGCGCGACCAAGATGGTGCCGAAGCTGTTCGCCGCCGAGGAGAGCACAATGCCGAGCACCACCATGATCAGCTGCCAAGTGTGCGGTCGGAAGTAGGTGAGAATACGCCGCAACAGCTCGCGGTCAGAATATTGGCGATCGTATGCCTCGGTGTCGAGTCCGTCGAGAATAAAGCCCATCGTGTCCTGCTTTATCCAAGTGTCGTCGGCAACGGCGTCATGCCCGCGCGGCCGATATCGCTGGTTTCGTCGCGCTCCACAAACTGTGGAGCGCGTTCCCTGGTGTACTGGGTGAAAATCCGTCGGTAGTCCGGGCTGCGTTGCAGCAATTCTTCGTGGGTGCCCTGCGCCACCAGCTCGCCGCGCCGCAATACCAGGATACGATCCGCCCAGCGAATCTGGCTCACCCGGTGGGTGATGAGAAAGGTGGTCTGCTGACGGCTGATGCGCCGAATGGCGCGCTGAATCTGATCTTCCGTAGCGCTGTCGATGGCGCTGGTGCTGTCGTCCAGGATGAGGATGCGCGGACGGGTGAGGAACGCCCGCGCGATAGCGATGCGCTGGCGTTGCCCTCCTGAAAGAGTCACGCCACGCTCGCCCACCTGGGTGGCGTAGCCATCCTTAAACGCCATAATGAAGTCGTGTGCCTGGGCATCGCGCGCAGCGCGCTCAATCTCTTCCTGGCTGGCATCGGCGCAACCGAAGGCGATGTTCTCTGCGATCGAGCGCGAAAAGAGAAAGACATCCTGTTCAATGGTGGAGATTTGGGAGCGCAACGCATCCAGGTTCCAGTCGCGCACGTCGATGCCGTCCACCAGCACGTGGCCACTCTGCACATCAAATGTATGGTTGATCAACTTGGTGAGCGTGGTCTTGCCCGAGCCGGTCTGCCCGACGATGGCGACCGTCTCTCCGGGGCGAATGGTGAAGCTGATGTTCTTCAGCACGGGTACGCCGTTATAGCTGAAGGTGACGTTCTCAAAGGTCACCTCACCGTGCATCGGTTGAACAACTCCCCCGAGGTTCTCGTCCAGCTCGGTCTCGGTGTTGATCATCTCCAGGATGCGCTTGGCACCGGCGACACCCATTTGGACTAGGTTGAAGGAGAAAAGGCTGATGTAAGTGGCAAAATGGAATGTGCCTAACAACCCCATAAATGCCACCACCTGCCCTAAGGTGATAGCCCCGTTGCGCCAGATGAGCAATGCGTGCAAGAAACCAGCGCCCCAAGCCACGCTGAACGCCAGTAAAGGCCAATAAAGCGCCTGAATCTCCCCCTGCTGGACGAACAGATCACGATAGCGGCGTGCGTTGCGTGTGAACTTGTCCCATTCATAGCGCTCACGCACGTTCGCCTTGACCACCTCGATACCGCCGATCGCCTCGGCCAGGCCGGCGTTCAATGCACCGAACTGGTCGCGCAGTGCAATGCTGACGGGCGCCAGCCGCCGCGTATAGTCCCACACGGTGAGACCCAGCATCACTAGGAAGATGCATGGCACCAGCAACAGCTCCACATGGATGCGGCCGATAAGCAGCAGGGGCATCAGGATGGCCATAGAGGAGTCGATAATGAGCATTAACCCCGGGCTGAACATCAGGTTAAGGGTGTGCACGTCGTTGGTAGCGCGCGCCATGATGTCGCCCACGCGCTGACGGCTGTGGAATGTCTGGCTCTTGCCCAGCAGGTTGAGGTAAAGCTCATCGCGTGCATCACGCTCGACGCGCTGCGCCAGAAACTCGACCGAATAATTGCGCGCCAGTGCCATAATTCCCTGTCCGAGTGCCACGGCCAGGATGCTCAGCGCCATGCCGCCCAACGCAGCTACGCTCCAATCGGGACTGGTGATCAGGTCAAACGCCTCGCCGGTCAGCACCTGGATATAGCCGTAGCACAAGTTGTTCACAATCGCCGCGATCAGCAGACCGGGCAGGAACCACGGATAACGGCGCGCATGGGAGATGATCCAGCGCAGCGGGCCAGAACGATTGTAGGAATATGTGTTGGCGATGCGGAATTCGCTTTTGCCCACGCTTATATCCTTGGTAACAAATAGCAAAGAGTAATTATATGCCTGCATAAGGGGGGAAACCAAAAAACACGTAGCGGATTGTATCCCCCGCGGCATTATGGTACACTATCGCTGCCGAATAACACTCTTATAATCCTCTTCCCTCGCCGGGGAGGAGGGCGTGGACTCGGGTAGGATGAGGGGAACATACCCGCACTGAAGGGAGAAGATGCGATGGCACCCATCAGCGTGTTGGTGGCAGAGGATCAGAAGATCCTCCGGGATACCTACGTCAATGTGTTGAGCGAGATGCCCGACATCCAGGTGGTCGGGGCGGTGGCGGATGGCGAAGCGGCTGTGGAAGCGGCCCAGCGCCTGCACCCGGATGTGGTGTTGCTCGACATCCAGATGCCCAAGCTGAATGGCATCCAGGCGGCGGAGCGCATCCGCGCGTTTGCGCCGCGCACCGGGCTGGTGCTCTTCTCGCACTATAGTGAACGCCAGTACGCCGAAGCGTTTTTGCGCAGTGGCACCGCCGGTAAGGCGTATCTACTGAAGACGACGCTCAGCGAGCCGGAGGAGCTCCGCCGCGCCATTCAGGTGGTGGCTGAAGGTGGCGCCATCTTAGCACCTGAGATCCAGGACGAACTGATTCGCCTTGCTTCTGCTTCACCCGATTCATATTTCAAAGACCTCACCAGCCGCGAGATGGAAGTGCTCAGTCTGATGGCGGAGGGCTATACCAACATCAGCATTGCGCGCAAGCTGTGCATCAGCGAACGCACCGTAGAAAGCCATGTTAACAACATTTTTGGCAAGTTGGGGTTGACCTCCGAGGCGGAGCGCAATCCGCGGGTGATGGCCGTGCTCCTCTTCCTGCGGGTGGGTCAGCGGCTCTCCTGAGCGTGTGGCATAGCGGCGGTGGTGATGAAGCGCACACTGCTCGCGTCGCTGGTGGACTATGACATGGTAATGCTCCATGCGCTGGCGAGCATGCGCGGTGCCACCCTGAGCAGCCAGAACCCGCTTCACGCCGCACGCGAGCTGGCCGAACAGCTGCTCGCCCCGGCATCATTGGCCTTCACCCTTGCTGAACTCCCCGATGATGCGCGCGAGGCGCTGAGTGTCCTGCAACGCGCCGGCGGCTGGATGGAAAGCCCGCGCTTCACCCGTCGCTTTGGCGCAGTGCGCCCTATGGGGCCGGGTCGTATGCAACGAGAACGCCCATGGGAGACACCGGCAGGTGCCACCGAAGCGCTGTATTATCGCGCTCTGATCTTCCAGGGCTTCCACCGCGTGGATGAGCATATGGTGGAGGTCTTCTACATCCCGCAGGACGTATTGCCCTTGTTGCCCCCGCCGCCACCACCGCCTGCCCCGCCCACATTGCCCACGATAAATCCTCCAGAACAGCGCCTGAGCGCTGCCACCGCCTTGGTGGAGGATGTCTTCAATCTGTTGGTCTACGTGCACCGACACGCTGTTCTATTGGAAAACGAGGAACGACCGAGCGCAGCCCATTGGAAAGCGCTCCGTGCGCTGACGATGCCATTGCTATCCGATTCC
>JASFBB010000203.1:0-3163 GCA_036172345.1 Anaerolineae bacterium | reverse complement strand
AGCGCGACCGATGCGCATCAGGATGGCACGCGCGCCGCGCGCGCCGTAGAAGTCCTCCACCGCCTGCTCGGCGGCGCCGTAGTCGGCGAAGCGCGCTTCCAGGGCGGTGTTGTTGGGCGGATAGTGGTCGATGAAGCGCTCCAGGCCGCCTGCCTTCAGCACCGCCCGCGTGCCGTTGATGCCCATTACCTCCTCGATCGCCAGGAACAGCGTGCGCAATGCGGCATTGGGTAGTAGTCGCTCCTCTGCCATTTCATCGCTCCATTTCTGCTTTTGCTTCCTCGAGCTCCAGCCGTTCCAAGATGGTGTACAAGAGCTCCAGGAGGACGTTTTTCACCTGCTCTTTATCGGTGGCGACACAGGGGATCACCTTCACCTCCGGGTCCACCTTGAGCGCGATGCGCAGATCCTTTGGCGACCACGCTTCGCTGAGGTCCTGCTTGTTGGCCGCCACCACATAGGGGGTGGGGGCATAGCTGCGGAACACTTGCAAGATGTAACGCGCCTCACGGAAGGTCTCCGGGCGGGCGCTGTCCACCATGACGATGAAGCCCAACATGCCCTCGGAGAGGATCTCCCACATGAAATCGAAACGGCGCTGCCCCGGCGTGCCAAAGAGGTAGAGCACCAGGTCGTCCTCGATGGTGATGCGGCCGAAGTCCATCGCCACAGTGGTCTCGTCTTTGATGCGCTCTGCCTCGTTGGTGATTTTGCCCTCGGTGGAGACGACATCGATCTCACTGACGGCACGGATGAATTGGGTCTTTCCGGCATTGAAGGGTCCGGTGATTACGATTTTGACGGCTTGCATAGTCGGTTCGAATGCATAGGTGAGTGAGTTAGATGCGCTTGATGCGCGCGATGAGTCGTTCGATGAGGCTGCGCTTGATGGCCGGGGGCTTTTCCGTGCCAGGTCTGCCGGGGACGCCTGGGGCAGCGGGTTGTCCGGTGAGGCGCACCAGTTCCACGATGCCGGCCTGGAGGAGGCCGTACACAATCTTGCGCACTTGGAAATCGTCCATGTTGTTGGCCTGGGCGATGACACGGATGGTGTTGCGCGGGCTGACGAACGAGATGACGCGCCACTCTTCCACGGTCAGGTTCATCCCGCGCAGGCGGGTATCGGCGCCGTCGGTGAAGCGCAGGGCGGTGTGATCCAGGTCGGGCAATTCATCCTGCAGCCGCTCGTGCTCTTGCAAGCGACGGCTGCCCTCGAGGATGACCTGCTCTAGATTGATGGGGATCAGGATGCGATCGGCGGAGGGCAGCGCATCTGGCGTGAACTCAAACTGTCCGTCGTACCAGCCAAACAGTGTATAGACGATGTCCAGCATATAGTGGCGCGCGCTCTGAATGATGTCCTCGCGGGAGACACGGCCCGCTTTGATGAGGAGCATCCCGAGCTCCATATCGTTGCGCCCCTCAGGACGCGCCAGGATCTTCTCCACTTGCTCGGTGGAGAGCTTGCCCGCCTTGAGCAACATCGTGGCCAGATGGCCATCGTGGCTCGCGGTGTGGGCGTGGATGAGTTTGCCATCACGGAAGTAGAGCCGGGCCGCTTCAGAGGATGTGCGCACGGTGAGGCATCCGGTTTTGCGGGCGAGGTGGATCAGATTGAGCAGCTGCGTGGTGCTGAAATCGCGCAGGTTTCCTCTTAAAGCCATAGTGCTAGGCCCTTAGTGAGCGGATGGATGTCCTGGCCATGGGTTATCTGTCGTCACTCCCTAGGAGGGATGTGCTCCCATTGCGATGCCATTATAAAGGGTTTCCATGCGCAAGTCAACCGTGCAGGCAAGGAGCTTCGGGGTGGGGATATGTGTGCCGACAGGGCAATTACGAACCACCACGAAGACACAAAGACCCGAAGGGATATGGAAAAAATCTCTGCGTGCTCGGCGCTCTTGGCGGTGGGATCAAAACCGCAATCCGAGATCCCAAATCCGCGATCCCGAAAACTGCTCTCGGACAGTCGTAGTGAGAGCGCCACCCGCTCCGGCGCGAGGGTATCACAGGCTCCAAGAATCTACTTGGCAGGGGGCTGTATAGAAGGCACCCCTTTGAAGTAGGGGGGGCCATCAGTTGTCTCCGCAGGTCATCGAGCTTGCGCTTCGAAGACTCGGGGTCAGCCGCGTCCAGCAGCCCAGCATAAAGAAACGAGAACAGCCTTTTATGCCGATGATGACTTTGCCCTTGCTGGCAAATAGCGTGCTATCCCCGCTTTCGTCCCCATAATAATGGCGGATGGTTCTATTTCTCTTTGAGGGAAGCAGATTCTTGCCATAGGGTGCCTGGGCCAACGCTTGACCTCTTCACTCAGCGCTAACGTCATCGGCCTGCGGAAGGATGTCTCACGATGGGATGCCCTGCAGGGAAGCCACTGGATGCTCACCGTAACAGACGGTTAGCTCTCACGATGTCCGGGGGCGCTGCCCATCGCTCCGACAGTGCCCCCAAGGGGATTCGAACCCCTGTCTCCACCTTGAAAGGGTGATGTCCTGGTCCTCTAGACGATGGGGGCAAAAGAGGATGCTACTATACCACAGAGCGCCCACCATGGCAATTTTGCCCTGCCGTGTGGTGTGTTTCGGTTTAAGAGTGTATCCGCGCCGCGACCATTTATCCACGCCGCGACCACGTATCCGAGCCGCGATCACGTATCCGAGCCGCGACCGTGAGGGAGCGGCAATGTCGGCCGCTGGCTGACGCGCGCGGCTCGGTTCAATGTATCCGAGCCGCGACCACGTATCCGAGCCGCGACCGTGAGGGAGCGGTAATGCCGGCCGCTTGCTGACGCGCGCGGCTCGGTTTGATGTATCCGAGCCGCGACCACGTATCCGAGCCGCGACCGCGAGGGAGCGGTAATGCCGGCCGCTTGCTGACGCGCGCGGCTCGGTTTGATGTGTCTGAGCCGCGACCGTGAGGGAGCGGTTTGGGCCGCTTGCTGACGCGCGCGGCTCGGTTTGATGTGTCTGAGCCGCGACCGTAAGGGAGCGGTAATGTCGGCCGCTTGCTGACGCGCGCGGCTCGGTTTGGTGTGTCGGAGCCGCGACCGTGAGGGAGCGGTAATGCCGGCCGCTGGCTGACGCGCGCGGCTCGGATGGCGCGCGGCTCGGGAGAAGGGCGGAAGAGAGCAAGGGCGCCCTTATGCCCAGTTTGCCCCAGC
>JASFBB010000202.1:0-5554 GCA_036172345.1 Anaerolineae bacterium | reverse complement strand
AAGGACGGCATCCTGTATCCTCGCTGGGCGCCTGACTTGGCATATGGATATGGCATGCCCCTCTTCCATTATGCGCCGCCACTGCTCTACCAGGTGACGCAAGTGCTGCATGGCTTGGGACTACCCCTCGATGAGGCGATGAAGGGCACCTTGATCTTGATGGTGACACTTTACAGCGTGGGCAGCTATCTCTTCGTGAGAGACTTATTCGGTCCACGTGCGGGGGTGCTGGCGGCAGCCATATACTTGCTTGCTCCCTATCGCTTGCGTGAGCTCTACATCCAGGGCAATTATGGCCAATTTTGTGGTCTCGCCTTTTATCCTCTCATTCTGTGGGCCTTATACCGCAGTGCCACCGATCGGTCGCCGCGCCACCTCTTGCTGGCGGCATTCTCACTGGCAGGATTATTGCTGAGCCACAACATCAGCTCTATGCTGTTCGTTCCCCTATTGGCGGGTTATCTGGCCTACTTGCTCATATTTGGTGCGCCAGGCGTGCTCGGACGCGGAACAGTGGCGAAACGTTTCGCCTTGGCCGGTGCCCTGGGTCTGGGACTCGCGGCGTTCTTCTGGTTGCCTGCTTTTGGAGAACGTAATTACATCCGTCTCGCCGGTATCACCACTGGTTTCTTTGACTTTCGGCGCAACTTTATCAGCTTGGATGAGCTGCTCGCTCTGCCTCGTCCGCTCGATCAGGCCGCCATTAACCCGTATTTCCCCCTCAGTCTTGGAATGTCCCACGTGGTGTTGGCAGGGCTCATGCTGGTGAGCTTGTTCGCCTGTCCACTGGTTTGGCTCGGAAAGTCCTTGGTTCATAGGGGAGGTTCTGGCATAAAAATCTCGCTATGCCCTGCGGACCGGCATGTGGGCGGACACGTCCTTTACTTTGGCGTTGCCCTGCTGGTGTACTGCTTTCTCACGCTCCCTGAATCGCGGACACTGTGGGAGTCCGTTCCCTTGCTTGAACTCGCCGAGTTTCCCTGGCGTATGTTGGGGCCGGCGGTGCTGTGTGCCACAGTGCTAGCCGGTGGATGGGTATATCTGTGCGAAGGATGGGTTACTTCTGGTTTGTCATACCGCGTCGGCCGCATCGCCTTGGCCGCTGGGCTGGCGCTGACCCTTGCGGCTAGCATGTTTTATCTCTTTCATTCCCAGTTCATCGTATGGGGCACGCCCACCCCTGCCGATGTGATGGTATATGAGAGGCGTTCTAGAGCGATCGGCACCACCAGTACAGGTGAGTTTCTGCCGCGTTGGGCGGAGTGTCATCCTTCTCCCGAAGTGCTTGCGCTACCTCAGGAGAGTGGAGAGCTTGTCTCTCGGGTTGAACCGCTATCCTTGCCAGAAGGCGCCCGTGCCAGCACGTTGCAAGTCACCGCACATAGAATCCTTTTGCGCGTTAGCAGCCCGACGGACTTCACCGCCACATTTCGGTTGTTGTACTGGCCCGGCTGGCAGGTGTGGATCAGGCAGCTGCCCGACGGAGAGTGGCGGCCAGTACATGACATAGAAATCACCCGGCCGGATGGACTGATACGCGCACCGGTGCCCGCCGGTGACCACGAGGTCTTGCTCCATCTGGAGGAAACACCCTTGCGCCGGTTCAGCGCGTGGGTGTCTCTCCTTGCCGTGGTAACGTGCATTGGGATCGCCTTTGGAACGTGGGTACGTCATTCCACGAGGCGACCCATCCCGGTTTCTGGGCTACCGGACGCAAGTCACCGGCCTCTCCAGCGGGCGTATCCGCTTCGCGAGGTTTTGTTTGTCTCGTTCAGCCTCTTGGCCGCCTTGCTTTTGACCCGTCCCTTTGAGCGTTGGTTGCGCGTCCAGTCTCCATCTGGCGCTGTGTCGGGCGTAGAATACGCCCGCCAGGCAACCTTCGCCGATCAGGTGCGTTTGCTGGGATATGATCTGCCCTCTTGCACCCAATGGTGGACACAGCTCCGTTGTACCGTGCCTTCAGGTGACGCACTTCCGGAGATCGTTGCCCATCCGAATGAAAAGCTGAGCGCCATTTTATACTGGCAAGCCATGCATCCTCTCGAGCGCGATTACAGCGTATTCCTGCATCTGAACGGGCTGGATCAGCGCACATATGCCGGAGATGATGAGGCTCACCCTGAGGATATTCCCAGTTCCTCTTGGCCTCCGACAATGTATGTGCGCAATCCAATGAGCCTTGTGTTGCCGGCAGATGTTCCCGCGGTGCGTTATACACTTCAGACAGGCCTTTATCTGCGGCAAAACGGGGAACGGCTGCGTGCCATTGAGTGCAATTGCACTGAATTTCCACTTGCTTATGTTTGGATACTGCCCGCTGTTCCGCTCAGCGAGCAAGATATACCACACCCGTTAGACTATCGGCTGGGCTCGACAATCCAGTTGCTCGGCTACGAGCTGGAGGAAGCGCCAACGCGTCTGACCCTCTATTGGCGTGCCAATGACAGGCAGACCGCCAGCTATACTGTCTTCATCCATGTGCACGACGCGCAAGGGCATATGATCGCCCAGGCCGACTCTTTGCCATTGGGCGGTCTGTACCCTACCGATGCGTGGTTGCCAGGGCAGATTATCGCTGATACGCACGTCCTCTCGCTGCCGCCGCGCACTCATACGTTGCGCATAGGTCTTTATGATCTAGCAAGCATGCGACGCCTGACCATCACAAGTCCGGATGGCCGGCTAGTGGCGGACGATACTGTCGTGATCTGGATCTCGGATGCCAAGCCTTAGGTACACTCAAACCGTTGTTGTTTTGATACTGTTCCTATTGCTCGCTATCGGGATCACCGATCCACTGTGGCTGCACTTGCATACGGCGGTGCCCAGCGACATTGGCGATCCCTTGCTCAATGCCTGGATCCTGGCCTGGGATGCCCATGCTCTGCTCGATCGGCCGCAACATCTGTTCGATGCCAATATATTTTTCCCCCTCCCCAATACGCTGGCTTATTCGGAGCACCTGTTAGCTACGGCACTTTTAGCGATGCCGTTACAGATTGTCAGTGGTCAGCCATTGTTGGCCTATAACCTCACTTTGCTGGTGAGCTTCGCTTTGTCTGGCTTGGGAATGTATCTGTTTTGTTTGCGATGGACAGGCCGGCGCACGGCAGCACTCATCGCTGGTCTGACGTATGCTTTCGCGCCGTATAGGCTGGCTTCTATCTCCCATCTTCAGCTGCTGACGGTGCAATGGTTGCCGTTCAGCGTGCTCGCACTTGACCAACTGCTCGATTGCATCGGGCAGGGTTATGAGGGCATCCCATCTTCCGAGAGAGGGCAGGGGGGCATTTGGAAGGCAATGGTGCTGTTTGTGCTATTCACAGCATTGCAAATGCTTTCCAGCTGGTATTTGGCGGTTTTTACCGCTTTGGTCTTGTTGCTGTACCTGTCGGTTTGGATCGGGCGATATGGTTGGCAGAGAATGCTCCAAGCTCTGCTGTGGTTGTGTTTGGGCGGCATTGTCGTGGCGCTGGTGGTAATACCTGCGGCGATACCCTATCTTCAAATGCTGCCACACCTCGAGGCGACACGGCCGGCTGAAATGGTGAGTTTGCTCGGTGCGCGCCCCAGCGATTTTCTGGCTGCGGCGCCGTGGGTGCGCCTGGCCGGACCTTTGAGCGAAGGATACCGCGAACGCCCTGGTTTTACCGAGGAGCACATGCTTTATCCCGGATTGCTCGTGGCGTTCTTGACTCTTACATCCATCATGCTGTTTGCCCGGGGTGCCATTGCTCAGAAGAGATATCTTGCCACCCACTGGCGCGTAGGGTTGCTCATGCTCACCATGGTGGTTGCATTGTTGCTCACAGTGGATGGCCCCTACCGCGAGCTGGCGCGCTTGCTGCCCTCACTGCGGGTGATCCGGGCGCCTGCACGCTGGATGGTCGTGGTGACGTTCGCCATAGCTGGCTTGACTGGCTACGCGCTTGCGCAGCTGCAAAGGCACCGAACGAGCCGGCCATCCCCATTCCCATGGAACATTGCGCGGCGTCCCCTATCTCAAACTGGCCTTCCACCACCCCACGCGAGAGTTTCTGCTTTTGTCAGCCATGGGATGCGCTATGCTGTCCCGGCTCTCATCGCAATCGGGATCTACGCCGAATCGTTTACAGCGCCTCTGCCGCTGGCACATGTCGGGATGGTGGAAGAAATATCCCCAGTATACCAGGCACTCAGACGCTTGATGCTCGGCGGGGAGGAGTGGCATGGCGCTGTGCTTGAGCTTCCTATGTATGTTGCACCTGCGCCGGAATACCCCGAAGCAAAACGCATGCTGGCCAGCTGCTTGGGCTGGTGGGAACTGGTCAATGGTTACAGTGGCTTCACCCCGGCGCGTCAGGTGGAATTGGGGAAGCACCTGGCCACATTTCCGTCCCCTGAGGCGGTGGCCACCTTGCGCGATCTGGGCCATCTTGGCGTGCGTTATCTTGTCATGCATACCGCCGAAGCGCCTTTCGACCACTCCCGTTGGCTGGCCACGGAACGTTATACCGTTGAAAGGACTACCACCCTCTTCCCCTTGGGTGACTTTGGTCACGATGTCCTATACCTCATCAATCCCTATGGCGACACGTTGATCCGTGATCCAGAGCATATCCAAGACCACTTCTGGAGAGAACGCTTGCCAGTGCCGTTGGACGTAACGTTCGAGGCAGAGGGAGCTTCGCTTCATCTCCTGGCTTACCGGTTGGATGAAGTGCCCCCTGAGGCGACCATGCAGGTTCCGTGGGTGGATGTTGTGCGTCTGACCCTCTACTGGCAGACGCCTCGCGCACTTACCAAGTCGTACACGGTGTTTGTGCATACTCTCGGTAGGGCGGGGGCACTGATCGGGCAGGCGGATGCACCTCCTGTCGGAGGTCAGTATCCTACCACCGCGTGGCGCCCGGGCGAGACCGTGCAGGACAGCCGTCTGGTGCCGAAGGGCCATGCCCTGCGGATAGGGTTATATGATGCCGCTACTGGTCAACGTCTGACCGCCTTTGGGTCAAATGGCAGAAGGTTGGAACACGACTCTGTGCTCATCTTGATTGGGGAGTGATGGTCGCCCGAAACGTTCTGGCGCTCACTATTCGCTCTTTTGTGCCCAGACACGGATCGCTATGACTGACAGGCTTCCCCAGACGATCCAGGCCGCCGCGCTGACTCGGGCACCAATACGTAACGAGATCGGTTGATAACGGAATTCCACCCGATGCTCCCCCGGCATCACGGACACGGCGCGGAACATCAGATTCGCACGCAGAATGGGCGTCGGCTGACCGTCCACAGTTGCTTCCCAACCCGGATAGAAGGTGTCAAATAGCACCAGGTAACCAGGCGCGTCGGCCGACACGATGATGGAGATCTCCTCGGGCTCATAGCGCGTAAGGATTGCCTTGCCGCTTCCTACTGCATTAATTGCTTCACCCTCGCTCAGCAAAACCCGCTGTGCCGGGTCGAAAGCGGGGTCTCCAGAAGTGGTCTTGGATATGCTCTGGATCACGGATCAACGTGTCGCCATAGGGATTGATGAGGTATAGGACATCGTGACCAAAGTCACCCAAGGGGA
>JASFBB010000201.1:0-5991 GCA_036172345.1 Anaerolineae bacterium | reverse complement strand
TGCGCGACCGTCTCCTGCAGGGCGGGCAGGCCGGCCGCTCCCGCAAGGGGCGGCAGGTAGAGCGTGGTCAAGTGGTCGACGCCAGGCCGCTCAGGTCAAGCTCACCCTGATGAACAGCTACCCGGAGAGCCATCCGGTCACGCTGGTGCATGCAGCAGGAACGGAGCGCGAGCGCGTGATCACCATTCCGTTATATGAGCTGGATCGCCAGCCCGGCATCGACCACTTGACCACGCTCTACCTGCCGCCCCTTGCGGGAGCGGCCGGCCTGCCCGCCCTGCAGGAGACGGTCGCGCATCTACGCGCCCCGGACGGCTGTCCCTGGGATCGCGAGCAGACGCATCTGAGCTTGCGCCCCTATCTGCTGGAAGAGGCGTATGAGGTGCTGGCCGCGCTCGACGCGGAAGACCGTGTGGCGCTGATCGAAGAGCTGGGAGATTTGCTGCTCCAGATTGTGCTCCATGTGCAAATCGCCGCCGAGGAAGGGGACTTCTTGATGGCCGATGTCATCCGCACCATCGATGCCAAATTGCGCCGCCGCCATCCGCACGTCTTCGGTGAGGTGGCGGTCAGCGGGGTCTCCGAGGTGCTCGTCAACTGGGAAGCGATCAAACGCTCGGAACGCGCTCACGCGGGCGACACCATGGCGAAGAAATCCATCCTGGATGGCGTCCCGTCGGCAATGCCGGCCTTGGCGCGCGCTCAAGCCATCGCGGAACGCGTGGCGCGTGTGGGTTTCGACTGGCCAGATGTACAGGGCGTCCTGGAGAAGATCGGCGAGGAGGCGCGCGAGCTGGCCGCCGCCACTCCCGAGACACGCGCGGCCGAGCTGGGTGATCTGCTCACCGCTGTGGTCAATTTAGCGCGCTGGCTAGGTGTGGATGCCGAAAGCGCTTTGCGTGCCGCCAATGACCGCTTCTGTTGCCGCTTTCGCATGCTTGAGCAGCTGGCTGCGCAGCGTGGCCTGGAGTTGAACGCCCTGGACATCCACGCCCTGGACGCACTGTGGGAGGAAGCGAAAACTTTAGTGGATGCCCCTGAAGCCCCCGAAACGCCAAGCTGGCGTGAGTTGCACCCCAAAGACAAAGCGCAGTGAAGCCTTGTTGTCCTACGCGCGCGCGGCCTGTATGGATATGGCTGCTTATTGTGCTGATCTTCGGAAGCAGCACGGCATGTCTCAGCGGTGGGCTGGGTGATGCCGAGAATCGGCGTAACAATGCGCTCCGACGTGCGGCGCTGGCTTACGAACTGCGCACGCGCGGGGAGGTCGATGAGGTGCTGGTCGACTTTGGCCATCTCGAATGGCGAGATAACTTGGGATTCAGCGGACGCACCGTGTGGCTCAACCCATTTGCACGCGAGGAGTATCTGACTCTGCGTGACCCACAGCGCAGTTACATCTATCTACATCTTCCCCGGCAGGAGAATGGAGACTTTACCATCGAGGTGGAGCGAGGCGGCCCCTCGGGCACCTTCAGACACCGGTTACGCTTGCGCCTCCAGAGCGAGAGCTGGGTAGTGGTCCAGGATGAAACACTCCCTTAGCGCTTCCCTTCCGAGCCACACGTCAGCAAGCAACGTACGGCACCGCGGCAACCTCCCGCGGGTTTCGAACTTTCGGGAGGTTACACTTCTCTGCGGTGAGGATGCTTCCGCTCCTTGACGGTCGCGGCTCAGATGGGCCAAACCGAGCCACACGTCAGCAAGCAGCCAAGGTTCATGTGCGCTCTCAGCGCCATTTCAGGCCCATCACGATGAAAAACATAGTGAGCAACACGCGTGGCCAGCCGCGATAGCATGCGGCTGCCATCAGGCGGCGCTGCCGTAAAGCGCGACCCAGCGGATGGGTCAGAATGCGCTCGCGATAGCCACTGAAGCGAAAGTCGTGGCGATGAAAAGCTTCGACCAATTCTTCCGCTGCTACGGCGCCGTAACCCAACGCGAATGAAATCCCTTCTCCCGCAAGTGGATCCACCCCGGCCGCATCGCCGGTCAGCAGGATATGGGGTTGGCTCAGCGTGGCACGCGGATCGAACCAGCGCTCCGGGTGTCCCTGCCAGCTTTGGGTGGCATCGTAGGCATTGCGCGCTTCCAGTCCGGCGCGGAACAGCTTCTTGAGATCGGCACGCTCGCGCTTCGGGTAGTAGCGACTGTCAAAAATGCCCCGGTTGATATACGCGGCGCCGTTCTCGAGACATGGGAAGTCCCAGATATAGCCCTGTAGCCCTTCATCCACCCCTGCAAAGTCGAACACGGCGGTGTGGGTGGTAAACTCATATGCACGGTTCGGATCGGTCGGGGTGAGCACTTCAATCAGGCGGGCCATGCGATGCGGTTCGCGCAAGTGCATGCCAGCGCGCACGACGCTATTGGCGCCATCGGCGCCCACCAACACGCGCGCCCGATAGCTGTTCCGCTCGGTGTACACCTGGACCCCATCCTCCAGCAGCTCGAAACGGAGTAACGCTTCCCGTTCATGGAGTTGCATGCCGCGTCGCAGTGCTGCTGCCACCAGTGCGGCGTCGAATTCGTGACGGCGCACCACCCGGAAGAAGTCCTTCTGGCGCCAATAGAAGCGCCTTCCATGGTAGCGGAACTCGGCGTTGTGCACGGGTACTGAGGGCACCTTGATGCGAATGCGCAGCAGACCCAACAAGGTGTCCGCAGCGCGCATCACCCCGCCGCCACACAACTTGGGGCGCGGGTGGCTCGTCTTTTCCAGCACGAGGGTGCGTGCAGCCAAATCGGGGTTGAGCTTATGCAGATGAAGCCAGGTGGACACACCCGCCGGCCCACTGCCGGCAATGATGATGTCATAGTCGAAGGTTGCCATGGAAATCCGTCTTCAAGTAGGTGTGAGAAGTGTATAGAATTATATGCAGGGAACCCGCGCCTGGACAAATGAGCCGACAATAGGGGCGAGAATGCGCCCGATAACGGTGTAGGGGGGTCACATTATTGCTCGGCGGCCAAAGCGTCCTAGCAGCCAATGTTGCAGGCGCCGGGGGATGAGACATGGCAGGTAACTGGCAAGCCGATTGTGGACACCCGGCACACAAATCACTTCACCGCGCGCCAGACAGCGCAAGGACGCCTCTACCACCTCTTCAGCCGACATCGCCTTCATCGGCCCGCTGGTGCGATAGAACCGATCTGGTTTGGCGCCCAGACGTGCGTGAAAGTTGGTGCGGGTAAAGCCCGGACACAGGGCCTGTACCTGCACCCCGCTGCCCCGCAGCTCGATTGCCAGCGCTTCGCTGAAAACGCGGATGAATTCCTTGGTGGCGATATACATAACATGGTATGGGATAGGGAAGAAAGCGGCCACTGAAGACACGTTGATGATGGCACCCCGGCGCCGCGTGAGCAACGTGGGCAGGGCGGCATAGGTCAGACGCACGGTTGCTTGTACATGGACTTTGAGCATTGCCTGGTGTATAGCATAGTTCTGTGTATGAAACGGCGCACCTCCGGTGCCAAAGCCAGCATTGTTGATCAGCATACCAAGTTGCGCTTCCGAGCGTATCCTTTCGGCCAGTTGTTCCAGTGCATTATCGTCGGCCAGTTCAGCGATGATCACCTCGACGCGAATGTTATATGCGTGGCGCAGCTCCTGGGCGAGCAGCTCCAGCTGCTCGCGCCGTCGTCCGGTGAGTATCAGGTCAAACCCCCGACGCCCCAGCTCTCTGGCGAAGGCAGCGCCGATGCCGCTGCTGGCACCTGTGATGACGACAACTCCATTCCCAAGAAGAGGGTCTTTGCGCTCAGTGCGGTCTGCGTTCACGGGATGGCCTCCAGCTGTCGTTGGAACTGGGTGTTGTATAGCACGGCGTATAAGCCCCCGCGTGCTAGTAACTCGCTGTGGGTGCCTTGTTCCACCAGGCGTCCCTCGTCTAACACCAGGATGATGTCCGCGGCGAGGATGGTGCTCAGCCGATGCGCGATCACCAGGCTGGTGCGCCCGCGCATCACCCGCTGCAGGGCCGCCTGGATGAGCGCCTCGCTGTGCGAATCGAGGGACGATGTGGCTTCATCGAGGACGAGGATGCGCGGATCCTTAAGCAGCACACGCGCGATGGCGATACGTTGCTTCTCTCCACCACTCAGGCGATAGCCCCGTTCGCCCACCACAGTGTCATAACCGTCGGGCAAACCGACAATGAAGTCGTGAATGTTGGCGGCACGGCATGCTTCCTCCAGTTCTGCCTGGGTGGCGTCTGGTCGGGCGTATAACAGGTTGGCCCGGATCGTATCGTGAAAGAGGAAGGTCTCCTGGGTCACCATGCCGATCTGCGCGGTGAGCGAAGCAAGGGTCACCTGGCGCAGATCATGCCCGTCCAACATGATGCACCCTTCGGTGGGGTCATACAGGCGGGGCAGCAGATAGGTGACGGTGGTCTTGCCGGCACCGCTGGGGCCCACAAGCGCGGCCAGCTGACCCGGTTGGATCTCGAAGCTCAGCTCGCGCACGGCCCACTGCCGTTCGGCGGCACGCGTCTCCACGAAGAGAGCGTGTTCGTCTTCCCCTGATCCGCCGTTGGCGGCGACACCAGGTGTGCCGTCAGGGCCTGTTGTTTCGCTTGACAAACGCGCCCCAAAGCGGTCTGCAGCGGCATAGCTGAAAGAAACGTTCTCGAAACACACATGCCCACGCACCTCTTCCAGTGCGATCGCGCCGGGCGTATCCTCAATTTCGACAGGCAAGTCGAGCACCTCGAACACACGCTCGAAGCTGACCAACGACTGGGCAAAGTCCACGCGGGCGTTACTGAGCGCTCCAAGGGGGCCATAGAGCTGCGCCAGGTAGCTCGTGAAAGCGACCAGCGTGCCCAACGTGAGTGCTTCTCCGATGACCAGGTGTCCGCCGGACCAGAAGACGAGTGCGGTGCCCACCGCGCTCACCGCGCTGAGCATCATGAAGAACCATCGCCCTACCACCGCCCTTTGGACTCCGATGTCGCGCACCGCGTTGCTCAGCCGGATGAAACGGGTGATCTCATCGGCCTGGCGGCCAAACAGCTTGGTCAATAGCGCACCGCTGACGTTGAGTGTCTCGTGCATCATAGCGTTCATCGCAGCGTTGCGGTCCATCGCTTCGCGCACGATGCGGCGCAACACCAGGCCGATGCGGCGCGCGGGCAGGAAGAAGAGTGGGAAAATGATGATGCTCAAGAGCGTCAGACGCCACTCGAGCGAGAACATAATGGCAAGCGTGGTCAGCACCGTTATGGTGTTGGTGATGATCTCGATAAACGTGCTGGTCACTGCGCGCTGGGCTTCGACTACGTCGTTGTTCAGACGGCTCATCAGCTCGCCGGTCTTGGTGTGGGTGAAGAAGCGCAGGCTCATGCGCTGCATATGCGCATAGAGGGCCTGGCGCAGGTCGCTGATGATCCCCTCACCGATGCGCGCGTTCAGATAGCGCTGTCCCACCCCGATGACACCGCTAAGCAAAGGGATGAGCACCATGCCCAACGCCAGCAGGTTCAGGGCGCGGATGTCACGCCGAGGAATAGCTTCGTCGATCATCTGGCGGATGAGCAGAGGCGGCACCAGACCTAATAGCGAGATGAGCAGAATTGCACCCAGTGTGAGCAACGCCGGCGCCAGATACGGGCGTGCGATCTGTGCCACGCGCCGCAGCAAGCTGCGGTTGATATGCGGGCGATCCCTCCGTTCGTCGTAGGTAATGTATTGCCACCATCCTCCGCCGTGCATCGAAGCTCCTTGTGTGCACCAGCCTTTTTACGAGTAGCCTCTCCATGATATGGGGAATACTGCGGATATGCCAGCTAGATCGTGCCCTAATAACTCAGAAAAACTCACTCTGAATACATTTGGGAAATCCACGTGCTCAACGCGGGCGGCAGTGGGCGCGTCCGTTTGACCGAGACCTCCGCGCGTGCAGCGATCGAGCAGATGATCCAGAGTAAGGAGCTCCCGCGCTCCTGGAATAATGCGGCACCGTGCTGGTCTCCAGACGGCTCACGG
>JASFBB010000200.1:0-14097 GCA_036172345.1 Anaerolineae bacterium | reverse complement strand
ATCGGCACCGCCATCCAGCCGAACTGTCCCCAGAAACTTTGGAAGGTGGTGGTGAAAAAGTGGTGCAGGTAGCCAAGCCAGCCCACCTGGGATAGGCAATCAGCGGTGCGCAACTGCCCGATCACCACGGCGTCGTGGTGCCATTTGCCCAACAAATCGGGCCAACCGTAGAGGGCGACATTGCGAGCATACCATGGTAGGGCGAGAAGGAGTGCCACCCCCCATGTCACAAGATAGCCTCGCACGATGGTGACGGGGTTGCGGCGCTGCCACCAGAGTCCCAGCACGAACAGCGGTAGTGCTATGTAATAGTAGGTCAGTTTGGCCAGCAGTCCCAATCCGAGCAGGATGCCGCCGAGCAGTGGCCATTTCCATCCCTGGTGACGCTCCGGTTGTGAGAGGCCGGCCAGCACGTACCACGCGCTCAAACCGATCAGCCATTCGGCTAATACATCGTTGTTCACCGAAGATGATACGGCGAGGTGCATCGGCACGAATGCGATAAAAGCAGCCGTTCCCAGGGCCAGCGCACGGCGCGAGGGGAAACAGCTGCGCAGCATCTGATAAGCGGTTACTACAACACCGGCCCCTAGGAGCACAGAGAACGCTCGCAGCGCCACCAGCTCGCCTTGGAACGACCGATATACCGGTGCAGCCAAGAGGTAATATAAGGGAGGTTGCCAGGACTCATAACGTAACGGTGCGATGGACATCTCAGGGGGAAAGCGAGCTGCTTTGAGCTGCTCTAGATAGGCATGCGGATAATCGCCGAAGTGAAGCACAGGTAAGCGGCCATATTCTGCCAGATGACGCACATAGTTGTAATGGGCCGGCTCGTCCGGCGCCTGCCACGGGGGTGTTAATACAGCGTAGAGGCCGCCCAGCGTCAGGTAGAATGCCAGGATGATCCCCAGCCAGGGCGGTTCAAACCAGCGCTTGGGCATAGGCGAACAAAGCCGGCATGCCACCGGTGTGCCAGAAGAGCACGGTTTCTTTTGGGCCGATGATACGGCGATGGACCAGGTCGATCAGGCCGCCCATCGCGCGCCCGGTATAGACCGGATCGAGCAGCAGGCCTTCGAGACGGGCGGCCAGGCGGATCGCCTCGCGTTCCAGTTCGCCCACCACGCCGTAGCCATCGCCGACGTACTCACGCGTGACGATGAAATCCTGGGGGGTGAACGTCTTCGCAATGCCCAGCAGCGCAGCGGTCTGATTGGCGAGAGTCGCCAAATGTTCCACGTAAGGCAGATTGGGCATCTCCTCTTTATCGATGGCAATGCCGACGATCTGGCCGGGATAAGCGACCATGTGCGCTCCGACTGCCAGGCCGGCCTGGGTGGCGCCTGAGCTGGAGGCGATGACCATGCGATCGATAGTTGCCAGCGAATCGGTTCCGCCACATTGATCTGCCAGCTCGTGCATCGCATAGGCGTAGCCAGCTGCACCCAGCGCGTTGGAGCCCCCATAGGGGATCAAATAAGGGCGTCGGCCGGCCGCACGCAGCGCTTCCACCACCTGATGCAGCTGCTCACCGCGTCGGTAGGGGCCGCTCCAACGCAATTCAGCCCCCAACAGGGTGTCCAGCAACAGGTTGCCGGTGGGCAGCTCCGTCGGAGGGTCGCCGCCCAGCACCAGCACACACCGCAGCCCCATGCAGGCAGCCGCCGCTGCCGTCTGACGGCAGTGGTTGCTCTGTGCGGCGCCGGCGGTGACCAGCGTGTCGGCACCTTGCGCCAGGGCATCGGCCACCAAAAATTCCAGCTTGCGCGTCTTATTACCGCCACCTGCCAAGCCGGTCTGATCATCGCGCTTGACCAGCAGGCGCGCGATGCCCATGTGACGTGCCAGGCGTGACAACTCCTCCAGTGGGGTGGGAAAATGTCCCAGCGAGACGCGCGGCAACGGGCAAGCTTTCATAATGATGGTCGCTCGCTCATTCCTGGTAGGGGCCGGCGATTGCCAGCGCGAAGCGTTCCACGTCCAGGTATTTGCGCACCACCGCTTGGATTTCCTCGCATGTCACCGCGCGGATGATCGAGGGATAGCGGATGATGTAATCATCGCCCAAGCTGTAGAGCTCCATATCGAGCAGGATGGCCGTGATCCCCTCGTTTGTTTCCAGACGCAAGGGCAGCGTCCCTGTCAGGTAGTCCTGCGCGTCCTCCAGCTCCTGCTCGGAGACCACCTCGTCGCGCATGCGAACGATCTCCGTCCTGATCGCTTCGATGGCGCGCGCGACATGCTCCGGTGCCACGCCGGCCGACACGCTCCACGGGCCTGGTCCAAGCCCCGCTTCCAGAGTTGAATAAGCGTAATAGGCCAAGCCGAGCTGATCGCGCACCGTATCGCCCAATCGCCCCATCAATCCCATATGGCCGAGGATAGTGTCCGCCACGCGTGCAGCGTAGAAATCGGGCGCGGTGCGTGGCAGCCCGACCGTGCCGAAGACGATGTCCACTTGGGTTTTGTTGGTGAGCGTGTGAACGCTGCGGCATGCGTCCTGCGGTACGCGCACCGGCGGCATCTCGGCGACGACATGCGAGGCGTCCGTCCGCCAGCTGCCCACATACTTCTCCAGCAGCTCGAAAACGGCCTCTGCTGTCACATCGCCCCCCACCACGATGACGGCATTTTGGGGCGCATAGTGGGTCTGATAAAAGGCCACCAGGTCCTCGCGCCGGATGAGCGGGATGCTCTCTAGGGTGCCTTCTATCGGCCGACCATAGGAATGATCCGGGTATAGCAACTGCCGGAATTCGCGCTCGGCTAAGTGGCGCGTATCGTCCTCCAGCTCTTTGAGATGGGTGAGCATCTGACCGCGCAGCTTTTCGATCTCCTGGGGCGGGAAAGCGGGATGGAGCAGCAGGTCGGTCAGGATATCGAGCAGCAGCGTCAGGTCCTCGGCGAGCGATTTGCCGCCGAAACGGGTCAGGCGGCGGCCAGCATCGAAAAACACGTTGGCGCCCACCGACTCGATCTGCTCGTTGATCTCTTGGTATGTGCGGGTGGTCGATCCGCGGCGCACAGCGGCTGCCGTGAAATCGGCCAGGCCTGCTTTCTCGGGTGGATCGCTGATGCTGCCTGCCCACAGGTATCCGCGGATCACCACGCTGGGGCTGGTGTGATTCTCCTGCACCACAACACGGATGCCGTTCGTCAATGTGACACGGCGGATGGTATGGGGGCCGATAGGTGCCAGCTTATCTGATATCGAGGATGATACCGTGCTCACGCCTGGACCTCCTTGTGCTCGGTCGGCACGAACCAGCCGACGGTGCGATTGGTCTCGACCAAGTATGTTTGTGCCACGCGCTGTACGTCCGCTGCGGTCACGGCGGCCAGCCGGTCCAGAAGCGATTCAAAGCCCTGATAGGTGTCCACCATTTCCATCAGTCCGAGCCAATAGCCCTGATTCGTCACGCTCTCGAGAGCATAGGCAAGTTGGGCACGCGCCTGCTTTTGGGACTTCTGAAGCTCTTCAACACTCACCAATTCATCCTGCAGGCGCTTGATTTGCTCCCATATGGCTGCTTCCACCTCTTCCAGCGAACGTCCATCGCGCACGGTGGCGCTGAAGAGGAAGAGGCCGGGGTCAATGTTGAAGGAATAGCTGCATCCGGCGCGCACGGCCAGCTCGGTCTCGACCAGTGCACGGTAAAGACGCGCGCTGCGGTGGGTCGGGGTCGCACCGCCGGTTATGGACATAGGGCTGGCACCCGAGAGCACCGCTTCGAGCACCATCAACGGGAAGCTGTCCGGATGGCGTGCCTCGGGCACGTGGAAGGCGGCCAGGAAATATTGCGCGGTACCTGGCTGACGTAGCACCACGCGCCGTTCGCTGGTCTGCGGCGGCTCACTGGCGATCACCGATGGCGGTGGATCGCCCGCCGGGATGCTGCCAAAGAGCTCTTCCACCCGCTTACGCACCGCTGAAGGCGAAACATCCCCAACCACCACCACTACGGCGTTGTGAGGGCCGTAGTACGTCCGATAATGCGTCCACAGTTCGTCGCGGGTGATGCGCCGCAGATCCTCCTTCCAGCCAATCACCTGGTGGCGGTAAGGATGGGCGCGGAAGGCGAGTGCGGTCACCTCCTCGTTTAGGAGGAATTCGGGGAAGTTCTCGCTACCTTGGCGCTCGGAGATGATCACGGTGCGTTCCGCCTCGACCTCGGCGGGATCGAAGACCGAGTTCGCCATGCGATCGGACTCGATGCGCAGCGCCAGGTCGATGCGGTCGGAAGGCAGCGTTTCAAAGTAGGCGGTGTAATCCTCCGCGGTGAAACCGTTGAGATGTCCGCCGTTCTTATTGACCAGCCGCATGATGCTCCCCTTGGGAAAGGTAGGAGTGCCCTTGAACATCATATGTTCGACCCAGTGCGAGATGCCGGTGCGGCCGGGGATCTCGTTTCGGGAGCCGACACGATACCATACCCAACAGGTCGCGACCGGTGCACTGTGCACCGGCCGCACGAGAACCTTCAGACCATTGGGCAGCCTAAACTCTATAGTCTCTGAACGGTGTTCCATTTTATCTCACTTGTCGCGTAATCGGGTTCGCTCCTAGAGCACAATTCAGATGACGGTTGCTGGCGAGATCTGAGCGTTACCGTTCCATCTCTCGCGGAGGCGCCTCCACCAGGACGGGGCCGCGGCCGGGTATCTCTTTGTGGTGACCGTCGCAGAAGGGAAACTTTTCCGAAGCAAAACAGCGACACAGCGTCACGCGCTCACCTGATTCCAGCTTCACAAGATGGCGGGGGTGCTCCTTGGTGCCGGTAGTTTCTATTTGTGCCATCGGTGATTTCTCCTAGTCTCTACAAACACTATCGTACTCAGATCACCTTTACGAAGGGTGCCATAAGAGTACCATACATGTTGATTTTGGACAAGGCTGAACGGTCCTTATTCCTGCCCATAGTTATGCCTCGCGACGTGGCAGGGCCACGCTGGCGAGCACAGCGGAGAAAAAGAAGAGTGCGCTGCTGGTCGCAAAAGTGGCGCGCAGGCTTAATCCCATTGCAATGCTGGCACCCAGCATAGGCGCTAAGGCACGCGCCGCCGAAGAAATCGAGTTGTCCAATCCATAAAGGTTGCCCTCCTCTCCATAGTGCCCATAACGTGCCAACAGGGCGCTGAGGGTGGGTATGACACCCCCCAGTGCCGCACCGCCGAGCATCTGAAGGACAAGCAATTGCCATGCGCTCGTCACAGAGCTTTGGAGCAAGTAAAGCAGCGCGGCAGCTAACAGACTGGCGCGCAACACACGGTGCTGTCCAATCCGATCCCCCAGCCGACCCAAGTAGATGGCGCTGCCGATGCTGGAGGCGGAAGCCAACCCGGCTGTAACACCCGTGAATGTACCCACCGGAGCGCCAGGGGATAGCAGCGATTGGATGAACAAGGGCGCAATCGGCTGGATGAGCGTCTGACCGACAGCGGCAGCGAAACGCACCATATAGGTGATTTTTATCCCCGGACGGCGCAACAATTCCCACCAGCTGCGCAAGAACCCTTGGGTTTGTCCTATGGTGGATATGGCAGGGTTGAATTGCTCGTGCACCCCGAACCAGATGAGCAGGCCCGAAATGAACAGCAATGCACCGGTCATCAGGAAGGGGGTGCGAAAACCCCACATGTCAGCGAGGACACCGCCGACTAAAGGTCCCACAGCCACACCACCCCAGAAGCCCACCTGCAGCAGTCCCATAGCGTACCCAATGCGCTCGCGTGGTGTCTCACCGGCCACCAGTGCGTTTGCCGCCGAGACAGTGCCAGTGATCAGCCCCTGGATAGCGCGCAACAGCACCAGCTCCTCAGCGGAGCGCACAAAGGCCATCAGACATAGAAGCACAGTGCCACCGAACATAGCTCGTTCGAGCATAACCTTGCGCCCGTAGCGGTCCGACAGGGCACCCCATATCGGTGAGGCCAGCGCCATAGTGATCGCTTGGCTGGAAAAAGCCATGCCGGCCCAAAACTCCAGGCTCCACCCTGTCTGAGTGCCCAGGTACTGCACGTAGAGGGGGAGAAAGGGGAAGATGAGCGAGAACGCCATCGCCGAGACCAGCTGGCCAAAGAAAGCGATATATAGGGTGCGTCGCCAACGTTCCGTGGGAAACGATTGTAGAATTGTGCGCGACAAGAGAGGTCGATCCTATCCTTGGGACGGCTTTGCTCGGTATTTAAATGGGGTGCGTCCGACGTGCACACTTCGGGACATGGGGAAGGGGGGAGTCGAACCCCCACGCCTTGCGGCACATGATCCTAAGTCATGCTCGTCTGCCAGTTCCGACACTTCCCCGAGGAGCGAGCATCTTCCACAGCCCAGTCACACACCCCCGTCCTTGTATTCCACACGGAAAGGGCTGTGAAATTGCCCAAAACGACACGCACTGTTACATTACCATATGTTTCGGTTTCGTGCAAGGATGACACACTCTCTCGAATTGGCGTCCCAAGCGAAACGGGGCTAAAGTAATCAGCATAGAAGAGGCTGAAGTGTATTCCTATCCCTTGGGGAAAACGAGCGGAAGCGAAGGCGGCTATGAAAATCTTGCTTGCCAGTCCCGAATCGAACGTCTGGAACAGTCGCAAGCATATCCATATGGGGCTTGGCTACCTGGCTGGGGCGCTGCTGTCAGCTGGTTACGAGACGGAGATCTGGGATGCCGACGTAGAGGCAGAGTATGAGACGTTTGAAGAGCGTCTGAGGCGTGATCCTGTCCCGGTGGTGGGCATTTCGTCGCCCACCCCGCTGATTGCCAGCGCGTGGCGCGCGGCGGCGATTGCCAAGCAGGCAGGCGCAATCACCATTCTGGGCGGCCCACACCTGACGTTGATGCCACACGAATCCATGGAAAAGCCGCAAGTGGACTTGGTCGTGCGCGGCGAGGCGGAAGAGACTATTGTCGCGATTATGCGCCTGCTGGAACGCGATCCAGGCCGAACACGCCGCGGCGATGATGCCACCACACAGCCACGCCGGTTCGATCCCGCCGCGGGCTGGGGCGATGTTGCCGGCCTGTCATGGCGCGATTTGGACGGCGAGATCCACCACAACCCTGACCGCCCGCTGACGCAGGACCTGGATGCCATCCCCTTCCCGGCGCATCAGCTGTTCAAGATCGACCGCTATACCAACCTGAACCCGCTCACCGATGGATTGGATCCGCATGCGCGTGCTTATACTATTGTTACCTCGCGCGGATGCCCCTACAAGTGCATCTACTGCTCCAAGCCGATCACGGGCCACACCTGGCGGGCACGCAGCGTGGAGAACGTCATCGCCGAATGGCGTTGGCTGGTGGAAGACCTGCGCGCGACCGAGATCGGCATGACCGATGATGTGTGGAACCTCGACCTCAAGCGGGCCAAGGCGCTCTGCCAGGCGCTGATTGAAAATGGACTTAATCGTGTGCCATGGATCACCATTCACGGGATGAAGGTGAACCACACCGATCCGGAGCTCTTCCGCCTGATGAAAGCTGCCGGCTGCAAGCGTGTCGGCTTCGGTTTCGAAAGCGGTGATGACCGCATCTTGCGCCAGGTGATCCGCAAGGCGCAGACGGTGGACATGGCGCGCCAGGCAGTGCGCTGGGCCAAGGAAGCTGGCCTGGAGACCATGGGATTCTTCATCTTCGGAATGCCCGGCGAGACCGAGGAGACAATGGAGAGGACTATCCGCCTGGCATTGGAGCTCGACCCCGATCTCGCGCACTTTATGTTTGCCACGCCCTATCCCGGCACCGAGCTGTGGAGTATGCTGGAGGTGCAGGGAAGGATCTCATATCACGACGTGGAGTGGGGTCAGATGGCCATCCAGGACGACCATGCCCATTTTGAGGTGGATGGGCTGAGTCGGGAGGCCATCGAGCGCAAGTGGCACGAGGCACACCGACGCTTTTACCTGCGCCCACATCGGATCATACGCATTGTTGCACGCCGTGACACGTGGCGGCGTTTGCCCTACTATGTACGCCAGGCGACCGCTATGTTGTTTGGGGTGGGCGAGCGTCGGTGAGCGGAGCTTCTTGAGCTGGGTTGTGACGGACACTAGTAAGCGCGTGCGAAGATAGCTATCTCGTGCGCTGGCGCGCCACACACGATGCAGCGCCCGCTGCCGCCGGGTTGCTCGAGCGGGATGTTGCGCGTGGTCGCTTTGGTCTCCTCTTTGACGCGCTCTTCGCAAGCCGTTGCGCCGCACCACCAGGCGCGCGCGAATCCATTTGCCACGGCTTCTTTAAATGACTCGTAGTCCTGCGGTTCGAAGGTGTTGGCGTCGCGGAACTCGGTGGCGCGCTTCAGCATATCGTGCTGCACCTGCACTAAAAGCTCTGCCACTGCCTGGGGCAACCCCGCCATGGGCACAAATGCTTTGCCCTCACGCCCAGGCTTGTCGCGTCGTGCCACCACCACCTGCTCCTTCGCGACATCGCGCGGGCCGATTTCGATGCGCAGGGGCACGCCGCGCAGCTCCCATTCGTTGAACTTCCATCCGGGGGAATACTCATCCCGATCGTCCAGTTTCACGCGGATGCCATGGTCACTCAGCGCCCGGTGGACTGTCTCACAAGCGCCCAGGATGGCGCCGCGCTGGGCATCATCACCAGGAATGGGCACAATGACCACCTGGATGGGTGCCAGGCGGGGCGGCAAGATCAACCCCTGGTCATCGCCGTGCACCATGATGATGCAGCCGATCATGCGGGTGCTCATCCCCCAGCTGGAAGTCCAGCAGTACTGGAGCTCATTGTTGCGATCCAGATAGCGGATATTGAACGCCTTGGCAAAATTCTGCCCCAGGTTGTGCGAGGTGCCCGCCTGTAGGGCACGCTTATCGCCCATCATGGCTTCAATACTGTAAGAAGCTTCAGCGCCGGCAAACTTTTCGCTTTCGCTCTTGCGCCCTTTGATGACAGGCACGGCTGCCTCGTTGATGGCGAAGTCGGCATACACATCCAGCATGCGCAGGGTCTCTTCCTGAGCTTCTTCGTAGGTGGCGTGGGCGGTGTGGCCCTCCTGCCAGAGGAATTCCATCGTGCGCAGGAAGAGGCGCGTGCGCAATTCCCAGCGTACCACGTTTGCCCATTGGTTGATCAGGATGGGCAGGTCGCGGTAGGACTGGATCCATTGGGCGTACATGTGCCCGATGATCGTCTCCGAGGTGGGGCGCACGACAAGGGGTTCTTCCAGTTCCTTGCCACCGCCGTGGGTCACCACCGCCAGCTCGGGCGAGAAGCCTTCCACATGCTCCCTCTCTTTCTGGATGAAGCTCATCGGGATAAAGAGGGGGAAGTAGGCGTTCTCATGTCCGGTTTCTTTGAACCTTCGATCCAGGGCCGCCTTGATGTTTTCCCAGAGCGCATACCCATATGGGCGGATCACCATACACCCGCGCACGGGCGCATAATCGGCCAGCTGCGCCTGCTGGACGACATCGGTGTACCAGCGTGAATAGTCCTGAGAGCGGGGTGTGATTTTTTCAGCCATAGGAACCGTTATCTTCTCCTGTATCCCCAGGCAGGATCCTGTTCATTTCGTGAGGGAGACATGGATTAACTGTTGCTGCAACTGGCGCACCGCCTCGGCGGGGGTGCGCACCAGTGTGAGCAGCTCCAAGTCCCGCGCGACAATATAATGCGCATCCACAAAGGCGGCTAGTGTGCGCTGCCATTGGCCACCTACCGCGATAAAGGGCTTGCGTTGAATTTCGCCCACTTGCATAAAGCTCCACGCCAGCGCCAGCTCGGAGAGCGTGCCAATGCCTCCGGGCATCACGACGATCCCGTCGCAGTGTTCCACCAGATACACCACCCGCGCGCGCAATGTAGGCTGTTTGATCTCCTCGCGCACCCATTGATTGGCGCGCAACGCCAGCGTCTCCTCGAATAAGGCGCAGGTGACACCGATGACATGTCCGCCTGCTTCGCTGGCACCGCGGCTGGCTGCTTCCATAATCCCGCCATAGCCGCCTGTCTGGAGGACCATGCCCAGTTTGGCCAATCGGCGGCCCAAATCGCGTGCCGCTTCGTAGTCGGCGGAACCAGGGGCTGAGGCGTTGCCACCGAACACTGAGATGACAAGTGCCATGGTCAAACGCCGCGTGGGTAGGAACCCAGCACACGGAAGAAGCTGGTGATCTCTTGCAAATGGTTGAGTGCGTTGCGGCAGCGTTCCTCGTGAATGCTGCCCGCAAAGTCGACGTAGAACAGATATTCCCAACGCTTATCCCGCAGCGGACGCGACTCGATCTTGGTGAGGTCAATGTCACGCAGGGCAAAGACAGCCAAACACTTGAACAAAGACCCCGGAACGTTCTTAACCGAGAACACAATGGAAGTCTTGGCCGGTCCGGTGGGCACCACCGGTTCGCGAGCGAGCACCAAGAAGCGCGTGTAGTTCTCGCTGCTATCCTCCATCCCTTCCTGCAGGATATCCATCCCATAGATCTCGGCGGCGCGTCGGCTGGCAATCGCGGCGCCATCATGGATATTCTCATCACGCAATATCTTCACACTGCCGGCAGTGTCATACGTCGGCACCAGCTCCGCTGTGGGTAATAGCTGCTTCAGTCGGCCTTCGCACTGAGCCAATGCTTGGGGATGGGAGTACACGCGGCGCACCTGCGCTAAGGTGACACCAGGCAGGACGATCAGGTTGTGTTCCACACGATATTGGATCTCTCCCACGATGTTGAGCTCATGTTGCAGCAACAGGTCGTAATTGCGATGGATGCTACCAGCCAGAGAATTCTCCACCGGCACGATCCCCCGTTGTGCCACCTCGCGCTCCACCGCCTCAAACACGGCTTCGAAGGTGGCACATGGTAGAGGTTGGATCGAATCGCCGAAGTATGCCACCGCCGCCGCTTCACTGAAAGCGCCTCGCTCCCCCTGGAATGCGACGATCAACACGAGATTATGACCCCCTCAGCGGTTGTATCGAGCAGCTTATAAGGATAAGCGTTGATGACGGTGGTGGATTCGTATCGGGTGACGGTCGCCTCGAAGGGATTATAGACATGGCGATGGCCGTGCACCAAGAACCTCGGCTTGAACACGCGCATCAGCCATAAGAACGCTTTGAAGCCCATGTGTGGGAGGTCGCGCCCGTCGTGGATCATAAACGGTGGCGCATGCGTCAGCAGCACGTCAATGGGGCGTCCGGCAGCCACACGATAGCGCAGCAGCGCAGGTGCCAGCCACAACGCATTAGCCCACATCTCCGAATCGGTGTACTGGTACTCGCCCCACGGCCGATACCGGATGCTGCCTTCCAAACCCGCCACCGCGAAGCCTTGATACACCGCTACACGTCCATGTACATTGGTGCCGCCGCCCGGTTCGGGGCGCACTTCGCCGCTGTAGGTATATTCCGCCGTATCGTGATTGCCATGCACGTAGAAGAGCGGCACGTTGAGCATGCTCACAATGTATTCCAGGTAGTAGTACGGCAGATCTCCACAGCTCAACACCAGCTCCACATCGGCACAACGCTTCAAAATGAGCGGGCTATACAACATCTCCACCACTTCATCGGCAAGCGCGAGCAGTTTCACCCCTACTCCCCAAGTAAGCCGGCGGTCTTCCTCGTCCGACCCGCAGCGCCCGGGATAGCGCTGGCACGCCGTTGTCTGGATGATGCGGCCGTCGTGACGCGCTAAATGTCACCCGCAACGTTTGGGCAGACCGACAGCGTCTTTCACCTCTTCAATCACCTGGCCGGCGATCACACTGGCACGGTGTGCCCCCTCGCGTAGCACATCCCACACATAGTTGGGATCTTGTGACAGGTGAGCGCGCCGTTCACGGAAAGGCGCCAGGTGTGCGACCAAGTGTCCGGCGAAGATCCTCTTGCACTCCACACATCCGATGCCGGCAGTGCGGCAGTCATGGTCAATTTGACACACTTGCTCGGGGGGCGTGAAGATTTTGTGCATGGAGAAGACATTGCACACTTCAGGTCGACCAGGATCGCTGCGCCGCTGGCGTTGCGGATCGGTGACCATCATGTGCACCCGTGCGTAGAGCTCTTCCGGAGTGCTGGCCAGCTCGATGTGGTTGTTGAGCGACTTGCTCATTTTGTTGACCCCATCGATGCCCAACACCCGCGGTGTCTCGGTGTACTTCGCCTGTGGCTCCACCAGCACAGGGCCGAAGTGATAGTTGAACGTGCGCACGATCTCGCGGGTGAATTCCAGATGGCTTGCCTGATCCTCGCCCACCGGCACGACGGTCGCCTTGTAAAGCGTGATATCGGCTGCCATAAGCACCGGATAGCCCAGCAGGCCGTAGTTCACGTTATCGGGCTGCTGGCGCACTTTTTCCTTATAAGTGGGCAGGCGCAGCAGCTTGCCGAGAGGAGCGATCATGCTCAAAATGGTGTGCAGCTCGGTGACTTGGGGCACGTGCGACTGGACGAACACGATCGTGCCCCGCTTAGGATCGATACCGGCCGCTAGCCAGTCCAACACCATCTCATATGTCCACTCGCGCAGGTGATGAGTGTCTTGCAGCGTCGTCAGCGCGTGCAGATCTACAACGCAGTAAATGCATTCGTAGTCGTCCTGGAGTGCCACATAGTTCTTGATGGCGCCCAGGTAGTTGCCCAGGTGCTGTCGGCCTGTCGGTCGCGCACCCGAAAAGACTCTGCCCTTCTTCTCCATGCGCTCTCCGGATGATAGATTCTTAACAAGATTAGCACGTTTATTATACCTGGATAGCTTATTCGCGCAAGATACCCATTGCCGCAGGGTGCATTTCAATTGGGGGCAAGCCCCTGTAGAAAGCTGGGGACTGAAGTCATGCCTGATGGGCTTGCCGCCAGGCGTCCCCCCTGCGAGGATGCCCCCCATCCGCGCAGCGATGGTTGTTCGAGCCGCGCGCGTGAGCAAGCGGCCTGGATTTTTTTACCACAGAGCATGCAGGGAATTTGGGAGAGACCTCTGTGTGCTTTGTAGTGAGATGATTTCCGCTCCCTGACGCTCGGGGCTCGGATATCGCAACTCGACGTTGCCGTTTCCCTTTGTCCCCAATTTGAAATACACCCGTGCGAGCCTTGCGTTTGCTATATTTCCCATCCTGTGCTATAAGAGGTACGCATTGTTGTGAAGTGGATGCAGGACGGTGAGACGAAGTGGACGACGAGAGTGCGTCGCGTAGTAGCGATACTCGACGCGTAAAGCTTTGCCGATCAGACGGGAAAACAGAATAGCTCCCCGGTAGGCGTTCACCGACCCTGTTCCGAGCGCCTCCGGGGAAAGTGACGTCCGGAGGCGCATTGCTCTCCCATACTCGTTCTATCCCACCCGGATTCCGAGGTGGGCATGCCTCATGTAACTCGATTATCCCCATCCGGCGTCCTATTAGCTGTCTGACGGCACGGACTGGATCGCAACGGCGTTCCAGCCGTCCCGCGCATCCGCGTGCACCTGCCTGAGCCGGGCAGGCTATCATTTCGGCGGAGAGGCTCCGCCTTCGCGTCCTGGAGGTGCACCATGAGAATGATCTACAAGAGCACGGAAGGTGGCCTGGTCACCGTAAACGAGATTGTGGAGAGCTGCTGGATCAACCTAGTCGATCCTGCACCGGAGGAGATCGCCGAGCTGCAGAGACAACTGAACATCCCGGCCGACTTCCTGACCTACCCACTGGACTTGGACGAGCGACCGCGTACCGAGAAGGAGGATAACACGATCCTCATCATTCTGCGGGTGCCCTATTACCAGGGCGAGACGGCCGACATTCCCTACACCACCATCCCCCTGGGCATCATCCTGACGGAACACCACATTGTCACGGTATGCCGTGCTCAGAATGGGGTGATCACCGACCTGCTGGGCCGCCGCATCAAGGGGCTTTCGACCGGCAAGCGCTACCGCCTGGTGTTGCAGATCTTCCTCGGCGTGGCGATGCGTTACCTGAGCTATCTGCGCGAGATCAACCGCACGGTGGAGCTGCTAGAGGATAAGCTGCAGCTCTCAATGCGCAACCGCGAGCTGCAGGAGCTGCTCAAGTATCAGAAGAGCCTCACCTATTTCACCACCGCGCTCAAGTCCAACGAGCTCATGATGGAACGGCTGCATCGCAGCCA
>JASFBB010000199.1:0-3622 GCA_036172345.1 Anaerolineae bacterium | reverse complement strand
CACGTTGCCGTCATCTCCCGCGATGATGGCATAGCGATCATAGCGTTCGCATTGGAGGCGGATAACCGAGTAGTCCCACCAATCCGGATCGGGCCAAGGGTAGGCATCCACCTCGGCAACCGTGGTGGCGTTCGCCAGGCGGGGATCAAGAAATTCATAGTAAGTGCCTATTCCGTAGTTGGTCACGGTGCGCCGAAAGCCCCACACATCCATAAAACTGCCGTCTTCGAACTTGGGCAGCTCTGGGCCGATGTAGCGCGGCGCTACAAAGCGTACATCAGTATGAAAATACTCGAGCAACTCCTCGTGGGCTGCCATGTAGTGGGGAAAGTTGGGATCAGGCTGTGGCGCCAGCCCCAGATGCTTCTCCAACGCTTCGAGCTCTTCGGGCACGGCGTAGAAATCGAGCGGCACGCGATCTGGCTCCTGATGGTTGATCGCCATCATCACCCTCTCACGCGGGGTCATTCGCTCCCTTCGCATAGGTGTTATCACCCTTTCACGGCTCCGGCTGTCAGGCCCTGCACCAGATGTTTCTGGAAGAAGATGAACAATACGGTCACCGGTATTGTGACCAATACGGAAGCGGCCATAACGTTGGGCCAGTTCAGGTAGAACTGGCCGACAAAGGATTGGATGATGCCCGGCGGCAGCGTGCGCATTTCGGGCTTGATGGTGAGGGTGGCGGCGAAGAGATATTCATCCCAGGCGATTAAAAAGGTATAGACCCCGGCAGCGACCAGGCCGGGCGCGATCATGGGTAGCACCACACGCATCAGGACACCCAGGCGGCCGCAACCGTCTATCAGGGCCGCATCCTTGATCTCACGCGGGACAGTGTCGAAGAAGCCTTTAAGGATCCAAACCGCAAAGGGAATGGCAAAGGTAGTGTTGGCCAATATCAGTGCCGGATAGGTGTTCAATAGGTTCAGGGTCAGGAAGGTCAGGTACAATGTGATCAACAACATGCCTTGCGGGAACATCTGCGTGGATAGGATACCCACCATCAGCCCGTTGCTGCCGCGGAAGGGGTAACGCGAGAAGCCATAAGCCGCCAACGTCGCGACCACCAGGCAGAAAATCGTGGTGCCCACCGTGACGATCACGCTGTTAGCAAAATATCGGGGAAAGAGGCTGCCGCGCCCATAATCACCGTAGATGACCGAGTTGAGTGTGCTCAAGGTGGGATGTTCTGGTATCCACTGCGGTGGAATGACAAATAGGTCTTCGATTGGCTTGATCGAGGACGAAACCATCCATGCGATCGGGAACAGGGCCAATATCAACAACACAAGAATGTACAAATAGGAGAAACCTCTGACTAACCAGCGGCGATGTGTAAGGGATAACATCGTTCCTGAGCTCCTACACTTCCACTCGAGTGCCACCAAGCAAGCGCACGAATACCACGCTGAAGATCAACATAGCCACCAGCCAGATGGTGCCGATGGCAGCTCCCATGCCAATGTCGAATGCCTGAAATGCCGTTCGGTAGATGCTGATGGCCAAAGTGGTTGTCGCCGTGACGGGACCTCCCTCTGTCATCGTCCAAATGGTGGTGAAGCTCTGGAAGGTCCAAATGATGGAGATGAGCAGATCGATCATGATGATATACCGCAGGTGAGGCAATACCACGTAACGGAAACGTTGTAAGGCAGTGGCGCCGTCGATAATGGCTGCTTCCACAATGTCCGGCGGGATGGTCTGCAGCGCGGCGAGGAGTACAATCATATGGAACGGAAATCCCTTCCAGATGTTGGCAAGCGTCACCGAAAAAAGCGCCAGCGATGGATCGCCGATCCATGCTTTGAAGGAAGAGATAAGACCCAGTGAGTGGAGTACATAATTGAAGATGCCATATTGCTGGTTGAAAATCCATTTCCACAGCAAGGCTGCCACGACGGTGGGCACAATCCAGGGCATCAGAAGCAATCCGCGGAACAGGTTGCGCTGTGCCAAGTCCTGATTGAGCACCAATGCTGTCAGAAAGCCGACGACAAATTGGCCACCCACTGAGCCGGCGACGAATATGAGCGTGGTGCCCCACACGGAGCGATATGCCGAGCTGCTCAGTAAGGTTTTGAAATTCTCAAACCCCACCCATTGGATGCCCGAAGCAAGGTCAACTAGGCTGTAGGAATGAAAGCTCAGATAGATGCCCCGGAGGAGGGGATAGAGGACGGTAAATCCTAGAGTCAACAACGCTGGCAATAATAGGAGTATAGAAAACTGGGTGTTGGTCAGCGCAAATCCGCGCTTGCCAGTTGCAGCGGAACGCTCCAGGGATATAGACTTGCTAACCGACATAAGCGCACTCCTCAGTCGATCGAGGATTATTGAGGTGTTGGGGGAGATCCAAAGTTCTCCCCCAACACCGTGGGATCATGTCTAGCTAATCCGTCTGTTTATACAGCACTTTCAGATTGGCCGCTGCTTCATCCAATGCCTGCTTGGGATCGCCGCCGGAAAGCGCCTGGGTGATGGCAATAGCGATGAAGTCCACTGCCTGGGCATACTGCGGGGTCTTGCTGATGCCGTAAAGCTTCGCACCGCACAAGGCATCCTGGAAGGTCTTGGCAAAGGCATCCTGAGAGTAGAACGGATCGGCCAGAGCGGGCTTGTACAACGGGAAGAGACTGCTGCCCTGGGCATAGTAAAGCGTGATCTCAGGATCTGTGCTCAGGAATTTGATGAATTCGAATGCCATATCCTTGTGCTGGCTCTGCTTGAACAGCACCAGGGTGTGATGGTGGAAGATGGCCTTATGCTGGCAGGGATCCTCCGGGTTGGGCAATGTGGTCGGATGCAGCGCAACGGCGAAGTCCTTGTCGAATTCCTTGCCCTTGCCGCTGGTGATGCGCAGCACATCACGCGCGTAGGAACCGTCGGAGAAGCCGCCAGTCTGATAGTTGACCATCAAGTTGTACTGGTCACGGAAGGAGAAACCGGCAGGCATCACCCCATCGTCCACCAGCTTCTTCCAGAAAGTCAGTGCCTTGACGCCGGCTTCATTGTTGAGGATCACCTTGCCGTTTTCATCCAACACGTCGCCACCGAAGTTAAATAGCCAGGCATTGAAGAGGTTAGCGGCCAGCTCCGAACGGTCGGTGGCGGTCGTATAGCCCCAGATCCTGTTCCCTTTCTCGTCTGTGCCCAGTTTGGCAATGGCATAGACCACCTGCTCAAACTCCTCCATGGTGCTGGGCAGCTTCGTCGGGTCGAGGCCGGCTTTCTGCATCAAGGCCGTGTTATAGAACAGCGTGTCGTGCACCGCCACCCAGGGCAAGCCCCACATATGTGCGACGCCGTCTGCTCCGGGGAAGGTATATGAATCGACCACGCCGGGGACGTAATCCGCCGAGAAGTCCTTGGCTATCTCTTCTAGCGGCTCAATTGCCCCCGAATAGGCGAACTGGCCGATCCACGGCGCTGCGACCTGGGCTACATCCGGAGCGTTGCCGGCTGCTGCTTCCATCAGCAGCTGCTGGCGCGTGTTCTCCCAGGCGATACCTTCGTACTCGATCTTAACGTTAGGGTGCTTTTCTTGGAACTTTTCCACCATGTAGTTGAACTGCTTGGCGGTGGACTCCTCCATACCGATCCAACCAGCGAAGCGAATGAC
>JASFBB010000198.1:0-2531 GCA_036172345.1 Anaerolineae bacterium | reverse complement strand
GGCTGTTGTTGCCAGTTGTAGGTGCTGTATTTCTGGCGGAAGCGCTGTCCGACATCCTGCAGGTGGCCTACTTCAAGCTCACCAAGGGCAGACGTTTATTCAGGATGGCACCGTTGCACCATCATTTCGAGCTATTGGGTTGGTCGGAGACACAAGTGACCCAACGTTTCTGGTTGATGGGTATTCTGATGGCTATGTTGGGCGTTGCACTGGCTCTGATTTAAGCTATTTTAACGAATTAACGAGAAGGAAGACCTAACCACCTCATGACAATAGTCAATCTGAGCAGGAGGCAAACAGAAATGAAAATGTCCACTTCAACCCCTGATACTAAGCAATCGACGTTGCGAAGCAGCAATGGGCGAGGTCGCAGCTTAGCGATGCAGATGGATGATGCCGATGCGCGCTACGCTGCCGCCCTGCGTCTGGTGCAAGCTATAGACCACGATTTACAGAAGGGCACACGCCACTATTACGACGCGAGTGGGAAGCTCCTTGTGTCGTTGGATGAAGTGGTACAAGCCATTTTGAACGATACCTTGGTGGTGGACAAGTCTCCCCAGTCCCTGCCCCAGGAAGGTGTGATGAACTGGTCGGCGGTCGGGGAGATCATTGCCTAAGATATAAGATAAATGTCTTGGGCTAAATCGGACAGGTAGGCGAGACCGTCCAGGGCCATATTCAATAAGGCGGTCGGCATGCGCTGCTCTGATCATAATGCCATGCGGGCAGATAATCTGCGCGACCATCGAGTCGCTGTCATCGGTCTGGCGCGTGAGGGCGAGGCCCTGACACGCTTTTTGGCATCTCATAAATGCCATGTCATAGCAACGGACCTGAGGCCGCCTGAGGCGTTTGGCGAGCGACTCAACGCGTTCGTAGAGGCCGGCGTTCGGCTGGTGTTGGGCGATCACCCTTTCTCTCTGCTAGATGGTGCTGAGATTGTCTTTGTCAGTCCAGGTGTGCCTTTCAACACCCCATTGCTGAATGAAGCGCGCAGACGTGGCTTGCCACTGAGCACAGAAAGCCGTCTGTTCTGCGAACTCTGTGCAGCGCCGATCGCTGGGATCACTGGATCGAGTGGTAAGACAACCACCACCGCTCTGGTTGGAGAAATGCTCCGTATTGACGGACGCAATGTGTGGGTAGGCGGTAATATAGGACAACCTCTCATCGAGAAAGTGGAACAGATACAGGCGACCGATTACGTTGTAATGGAGCTCTCCAGCTTTCAGCTGGAGTACTATCATCCTTCGGCAAACGCTCATGTGCGCGATGTGCATCCGATCTGGATGCCCCTATTGTGTGGCTGGAGCCCGGATGTCGGGGTGATCCTTAATGTTACACCTAACCATCTAGATCGTCACTCCTCTATGGAAACCTACACGCACGCGAAGAGAGCGGTAGTAGCTTATCGAAAGCCGGAAGACATTGCCGTACTGAGCTACGATAACCCCACTACCAAGGCAATCGGCGAGAACTTACCGGGCGACGTACGTTGGTTTAGTCGTCACGCTCGAGTCCCGGTGGGAGCATACCTGGCGAGAGAGGGGCACGGACTCAAGGTCAAGATACGTAGGAGGAGGCCGACGGAGCACGCCGCACTTGAAGAGCGCACCGTGTGTCGTGCAAACGAGATTCGCCTGCGGGGTGAGCACAATGGAGACAATATCTTGGCAGCATGCACCATCGCGGATGCGTTAGGTGTCTCGATCGAGGCAATGCATCAGATATGCACCACTTTTTCCGGCGTTAGCCACCGTTTGGAGTGGGTAGCAGATATCGCAGGCGTCCACTATTACAACGACAGTATCGCCACAACCCCGGAAAGGTTGGCAGCTGCACTCCGCTCCTTTCAGGAACCTATTGTGCTGCTCGCAGGGGGGAGAGACAAACATCTTCCATGGGATGAAACAGCGCGTCTCATGTTGGAACGAGCGCGCCACATCATCTTGTTTGGTGAAGCTGCTAGGTTAATCTACGAGGAGATTTCAAGAGTTAGAACAATTGCAGCCTCTGTAAGCTGTGATCGCCGGCCCACTGTTCACCATGTAACCACACTCGATGAAGCGGTGGGACTGGCCGCTTCCGTAGCCCAGGCGGGCGATGTGGTGCTTCTGTCCCCTGGCTGCGCTAGTTTTGACGCCTTCACGGATTTTGCCGAGCGCGGTGCCAGATTTCGCGAACTGGTGGAACAACTGCAAAGACACACAATGCGTCGGGAGCCCTTTGATTCAGCAGAAGGTCAAAGAAAATGAGCGCTGGACGCGTCCGTGTAGCAAACATTTCGGGATACGATTGGCTGCTTGTCATAGCCGTAGTGGCGCTGGTCATTCTCGGATTAATGATGGTGTACAGCTCGACTGCGTTTCACGGGCTCAAATACCAATTGGATGCGAATCCCTCACTCTTCTTCCTAAAGCAGCTTCTTTGGACGGCAATCGGCGTAGGGGCATTGATATTGTTTGCCCGTGTCGATTATCATCGATGGCGCAGATACTCAGTTTTAATATTGGCCGGCACCTTGGCAC
>JASFBB010000197.1:0-2683 GCA_036172345.1 Anaerolineae bacterium | reverse complement strand
TGTGGGCATTCTGCCCCTCTTGTTCGCTATATGGGGTGTCATAAGTGTCCACACGTATCGGCGCGAGGTTATATTCTGGGGAGTCATAGCGCTAGGGGCATTGCTGCTTTCCTTTGGTGGTGAGACCTTCCTGTATACGCCGTTTTACCTGTTCGTCCCAGGGTTCGGGATCTTCCGTGGCCAGGAACGACTCGCTTTCCTCTTCAGCTGGGCGCTTGCAATGTTGGCCGGTTATGGTTTTGTCCAGTACGCGCAGTGTAGTGAGCCCGGAGGTATAACCCGTGCCAAGTTCATGTCCATAGTGCGCTGGCTACTGCTGGGCGGCATCGCCTTGGTGCTCTTGTTCTTCATTGGACATAATGCTACCGGCTGGCAGGATGAGCATCCATTTCGCGCGCTGTTGGCCAAGAGCGTCTGGTTGGTCATTTTGCTTGGTCTGGGATTGGGGTTGTTGCACGTGTACGATGCGCCGCGATCCTCCCGTGCTGTGCTAGGTGGGATCGGCCTGGGGACGCTGGTCGTGCTGGATCTCTTCACGGCCAACTGGCAGATCAACGTGCACCCGTCACCACCTGAGGCGCAGACAGCCACTCCATCCGTTGTGGAAGCCATCCGTGCCGACAAGCGGCCTGGCGAGGTATTCCGTGTGTACAACGAATATCGCCTCTATGAGAATTATGGCGTGTCCTTTGAGATGGAAGATACTTGGGGCGCCAGCCCATTGCGATTGGCGCGTTACGATGCGCTATACCGCACACTACGTATGGAGCGCGTATGGCAGCTGCTCAACGTGCACTACGTGATCACCTGGCGCCAGGAGCTCTATGCCCCCTCGCAGATCATCTACCAAGAGGCAGCTGGCAAAGACACCACATATGTACATCGGTTGGAATCACCCACACCGCGCGCCTGGCTGGTGTACCGTGTGGAAGAAGTTTCCGATGAAGAAGCACTCGCTCGCCTGGATGATAGAGCGTTGGATCCGATGCAGGTGGCGTTGTTGCCGCCCGGCAGCGCACCTTCGTTACGTCCTCCTGTGGGCGAACAAACAGGAGAGGTCCTCATACGTGCGCGTACCCCAGGGAGTATGACACTGGATGTGGTGACCACCGTCGACGGGTTGCTGGTGGTGAGCGAGATCCACTATCCAGGCTGGTGCGCTTACTTGGATGGGCAGCCGGTGGACATCTTGCCTGTGAACTACATCCTGCGTGGGGTCGTGGTGCCGGCCGGTCAACACCAGGTGGAGATGGTATTCCGTCCGCTTAGCTTTACGATAGGGGCTGCCATCAGTGTGCTAACCGCGCTGGCACTGCTGGGAATAGGGCTGTTGTCTCGGCTGCGGAGGCGTTAGGTGTTGCCCGCGACCCAGCACAATGCGGAGACATACTCACCACGTTTTGGCACTGCACGCGCGTGGCGTTGGGTAGCTGCGTGGGGGGTGCTGTGCATCGCTTGGCTGATGCGCTTCTATGGTCTGGCAGATCATCCGCCCGGCATCTGGTTCGACCCGGCTTACAATGGGCTGGATGCTTTGCGCCTTATGCAGCGCGGAGGACATACACTCTTCTTCCCCACCAACGGCGGTCGCGAGTCCCTTTTCGTCTACCTGCTCGTCCCTTCCATCTGGGTCTTTGGCGCGACGCCTTTTGCTATGCGGCTGGTGACGGCATTGATGGGGGTGCTTCATATAGCGTTGCTCTTCGGTCTCCTCTATAACTTGCCATCCTGGCTATCGGAGACCACACCCCTTGTCCAACATATGCGTCGCTTGCGCCTCTGGCTGGCGGTGAACGGCAGCTTGGTGCTGGCCGTTTCCTATTGGCATCTGAGCGTCAGCCAGCGGGCTGAGCGTCCCATTATGGTATCGCTTCTCTCCGTGCCGCCATACTGGCTCTTCCTCAAGGGGTGGCATACCGGAAGGCATAAGTGGTTTGTCTTAGCAGGTGTGATGTTAGGCCTGGGCGCTTATACATATGGCGCGGCGCGTTTGCTGCCTGTCGTCCTCATCCTGGCCGTTTTGCCGGAGTTGGCGCGCATCGCCCTGCGAGATCGCGCGGGCGCTCAGGAGTCCTGCTTGCGCGCCCAATGCCTCGGCCTGGGCTGGTCGGTGCTCAGTGCCTTCTTGGTGGCACTGCCGATGATATGGTACTTTGCCACCCATCCTGGACAGTTCAGTGCGCGTGCCGGCAGCGTCACGATCTGGTATTACGTGCACGAGCCGTTACAGATAGCGCTCGAAATCTTGCAAAACGTGCCCCGAGTGCTAGGATATTTTTGCTGCATAGGCGGTACCACAGTGTTTAATGGCCTGCCCGACTACCCGGGTGTCACACCTTTGCTGGCACCTTTCCTCGCGGTGGGATTCCTCGGCGCTGTGTGGTATTGCTATAACTTGTTCCATCGCTTGATCGGATTGTGGTGGTTGATCGGATTGCTGCCTTCCGTCGTGACTATTGAGGCACCCCATCCGCTGCGGATGCTCGTGGCAATTACCCCGGCGGCGATCATGGTCGCACTGGCGCCAGTATATCTCGCCGGATGGCTGGAACGTTTACGCGTTACTTCGAAATTAACGCACTGGCTGCCCGGCTTCATCACCTTACTGGCATTGCTTTCCTTGCCGGTCACGTGGCAAGCTCATTTTGTAAGCTGGGCTGGTGCACCGAGCACACGTCGCGCC
>JASFBB010000196.1:0-8261 GCA_036172345.1 Anaerolineae bacterium | reverse complement strand
GATGACGCCACCATCACTCAGGACGAATGGCGTAGCGCGCTATTGTTGGACGGCGTGATGAGCCAGCTGACTCGGCAGCCCTTGCCATCCGCTGAGGAGACGTTACAACGATTGATCAATGAGCGGTTGATCCTGCGCGCGGCGCAGCTGGAACGTGCCCCCTGGCCCATTTCGGAGGCGGAAGCACGCATCCGGCGCATCCAAGACGCTTTTGACATTGGTGATCAGCGCCTGAGTGAGATGCTGGCTTCCCATGGTCTGCGCTGGATTGATCTGACCCGTTACACCGCACGTTTGATCTTGCTCGAGCGTGCGGTTGAGATCTTACGCGCGCGATATGGCGACTTCGACCGCTGGTTGACCGAGGCGCGGGCAGATGCTTCCATCGCTGTGTATCCAGTAGGTGGGATGCCTCCAAGTGAAAACGTGGCACCCTCTACATCGCTTCCCGAAACGACATCCCTTCCCACTGTTCAGACGGTACAGAAAAGCACCCCTTCTGTGGTCGAAGCCACTATCGTTGCGCCGGACTTCACCCTCATCAGTGCGCAAGGGACACCTGTCACGTTGAGCGAGTATCGTCATCGCATGGTGGTGGCGTTGGTCTTTTATCGGGGACAGACCTGAGGGCCGTGCCGACAGCAGATCGTGGATCTGCAGGCGAACTACCAACGCTTCCGAGAACGCGGCGCAGAGGTGCTAGCGCTGGCGGTGCAAGATGTCGCACGGGCTAAACACATGCAGGAGCTCACCGGAGCCGCCTTTCCCATCTTGGCTGATCCGGAGCATATGGTTGCCGCCCAGTATGGAGTATTCGACCGATTGGGAGATGGGGTTGCGGCTCCTTCTGTGTTTATTATCGATCAGGAGGGGCATATCGTCTGGTCTTACATCGGGCGGGATGCCTTCGACCGACCTACAGCGGACGAAATCATCGCTCATCTTCCTACAGGGTGATGAACGCGGACGTTCTGTGAGCAAGACGCTCTCTTATTCGAATTGAGGAGGGGGAAATGGTAGCCTGGCGTACCTTGCATTCATGGTTTGTCATCCTTTGTCTCTTGGGCGGTCTGTTGCCGGCGCCCGGCGCGATAGGCAACGTGCAAGCGGTCTCTTTGGATCGGGCAGGCGAGCCACCTTATGACACAAACGTGGCGCCGGTCGCTGCCGAGTTGCATCCAGAGGTCGCTACCGCCGTTTTGCCCCTCTGGTATCGTGCGGCGGTGGAACGCATGGAAGTGGCTCAGCCATCGAAGCGTGCCCATGCGCAGCCTGGAGCAACTACTCCTGCTGCCCTGGCTAGCCCATCGGCGCATTCTGTGCTCCCCGCTTGGTACCAAGCGGACACATTGCACGTCCCAGCGCCGCAGCTCCATGGAACACAGGGCAACGTTTCCCCAAGAAGTGCCGTTTTGCCAACATGGTATCGTATCTCAAGTGCGCAAAGTGGCCCGGCGACGCCACACTTCACCGTCCAGCCGGGCAATGTGACCGTCTCGGGCCCCCAGAGCATCGAACCCTGTCAACAGGTCACGTACACCATCATAGTGACCAATGATGGCATCACGGCCACCAACGTGGTGTTGACCAGCAGCATGCCCAGCGGGTTCAATCCGCGTGAGCGACGGCATCCTATTGGCGAGCTCGCGCCTTACGAGTCCCGCATTTTCACAGACAGCTTTACTGCCGGCTGCGATGCCATTTCCGGTCAACACATGGTGACTATCAGCCAAGATGGACGAGACCCGTTCACGGTTACCACCGATTTTATGTTCAATCCAGGTGCGATCACGCTGCGCATCCTGCCCAACGTGGTCCCGGCGCGCATCGGCGAGGTGGTCACCTGGACGGTGATGGTGCAGAACACGGGCTATGGCACCGTCTCGAATGTGCACGTGAGCGATGTGCTGTCGAGCGGCTTGGAGTTTGTGGATGGTTACACCGAGGCGACCTACAGCACGATTCCGGTCGGAGCGGTGGAAGCTTTCACTCTTGCGGCACGGGTGGTGGGCTGCGCCGGCCTTGAGCACACGGCGACCGCCACGTGGGGCTGTGGGAGTACCCCGTGTCAGACCGAGACGGCCAAGGCGAGCGTCGACTTGCTGACCGACGAGCCCCTGCTCGAATTCACGCCTCCCGAGCTGCAGGTGGATTATTGCACCAACCTCGGCCATTTCGAGATGCCGGTACACAACCTGGGCAGTGGCACGGCTTACACACCGTTCATCAGGGTTGATCTGAGTCCCCTGGTGATCACCCCTACAGGTGGCGCTGTCTATACTACAACTCCTCAGCCCGGCTTCATCCTCACCGACTCATTGCCGGCGGGCAAAATTTTCACTTTGACCTTTGATGCCAGCCTCCCCCAAGCATGTAATGGTAGTGATGGCGCCTCGCTTGTCTATCGTCCTCGATACTACGATGCATGTGGCAATCTCTTCGAGCCACCGGTGCGCACCGGCCGCTGGTCGCGTAGCGGAGTGGTGCCTCAGCTGTCGGTGAGCAAGGATATGCCGGGCGAGATCCAGCTGGGCGACATTGTCACCCCGACTATCACAGTCAATGCCGAGAACGTCAGCGGCACGTTGCGCGTCACCGATACTGTGCCTTCAGGCTGGACGGTGGTCTTCACCGATGGCGCTCAGGTGATCACGGACAGTGGTCAAACGTACCTGGTTTGGGAGAACGTGCCGGCGGGTACAACCACCTTCCACCCTGAGTTGGCGTCCCCCCAACCGGGTGGAGACAATTGTGCTTACTGTGGCTTTGCGATGACCAATCGTGTGGAGGTGCGTGCCATCGATTGCCAGAACTGCGATTTGCGTGCTGAGGCTTCTGCCACCACTCATGTGCAGTGCGATATCGGCGTCGCGGCGGCCAAAGAGGTGGCGCCGGCCAGCGCGGACACTTGTTCGACCTATACCTATACGAATACCTACCGCTTTGGTTCCATTGACACTTCCTGGGGGCGCATGGTGTTGACCGAGACATTGGCCAACGCACAGCAATACGTGCCAGGCAGCCTACAGGCGATCGTGGTGAGCGGCACGGAAACCTACCCCCTGGATGCCCAGGCGATTCTCACAACGCCTCAGCTGGTGATCACCTTCACTGAGGTGGCCACGCCGGTGACGGGCACCACCCTGATCGTGCGCTATGACTTGCGCACAACACCTGATTCGGCGGCCTCTTGTTCGGATCATACCTGGTACGATTGGACGTACTTCAACGCGGGGGCAGAGACACTCGGTCCGTGCGGCGCCGATGGCGTCCTCGAGGAGGGGGTATTCGTCTCGAGCCGGGCACCCCGGATGACGGTGGGTATGGAGCGCACGCCGGCCGATGTTGTGGTGAACCTATGTGGCAGCTACACGGTCACTCTGAACCTGAGGCGCACTTCGGAAGCGCCGGCTTATGACGTGCGGTTGCACGTGCCCACTTCTACGTATGCAATCTTAGAGGTGATTGGTTTTGATAATGTAACCCCGAGCGGGGTGTTCTCGGACGCCAATGGGTATCACTTCGACTATGGCGACCAGTTCACCGACTCGGTGACCGCTTCGGTGAGGCTGCGTATGCAGCTGCGTTGTCAGGCTGCAAGTGGGGCGTTTACCGCGACGCTGGATTATGACGATGCGTGCCATAATGACAATGCCTCCCAAGGGACTTGTGGAGCAGGTGGTGTGCTCGACAGCCCGATTGTGGTGCGCCCCGCGCCGGTCATGTACAAGTTCCCGGAGGTCATCCACGCCAGCGCAGATGTGGTCACCTGGACGCTGACGGCGGTCAATTCGGGCGCAGGTGCCGCCTATGGTGTGGTGCTGACCGACGTTTTGGGCAGCGGACTGCGCTACCGGAGCTCCACGATGACCTCCACAATGGGCTCGGCGGCAGCTGCGGGACCGCCCTCCACTTCCGATCATCTAGTCACCTGGAGCGACCTGGTCTTCCTCCCGGGCGAGAAGTACGTGATCACATACAGCGCCGAAATCATCGGCTGTGCAGACCTGACCAATGTCTTCTCCGGCACGCAGGGCTGCTTGGGCGAGATATGTCTGAGCGGTCCTCCACGTAGATCGTATGTCGAGCTGCCGCCGACCCTGCTGATCAACACCAACGTCGCCTTGACCCCACTGGCCGACTGCACCACGCGCACCGTGACGGCAACGGTGCGCAACGCCGGACTGCTCAGCGTCTACAGTGCCACGGTGACCGAAACCTTGCCCGCCGGCATGGTATATGTCCAGGGCAGCACGCGTTATGCCATCGGGTGGGGCAGCACGCCACCGGATGAGAGCGCTTGGGTAGCCGGCAGCGATCCGAGCGGCGCACCGTTCGGTCCGCTGGTGTGGTCCACTGAGCAGATTACCTATTTGGCCAAGTTGGCGCCGGACGAGACGGTCTGGATTCGCTTCGATGTGCAGGCGACGTGCTCCTTTGCCGGAGGGAACATCACCATTCAGGCAGGCTATCAAGACGTGTGCGGCGAGGCACATCTCTCTCAGGCGAGCAGCTTCGTCATGCCGGCGGATCCACCGCGCATCACGCTGCGCAAGCAAGGACGCAATCTGACCACCGGCTCGGAGTGGGATGAGCGCGTCAACGCCACGCCGGACGATCAGGTGCAATGGCAGGTGACGCTGACCAACGCCAGCGCCACGGCACACGCCTATCATATGGTGGTGACCGATGTCTTGCCCCCCAATCTGACCTACTTGAGTGCCTCCCCTGCGCCGAGCCGTGTGAACGGCGGTGTCCTGGTGTGGGATCTGGGGACGCTGAACGCAAATGCGGTTTTCATTGCGCTGATTACCGCCACGGTCAACAGCGGTGGTTGTACAGAGTTGGACACTACCAACACGGTCACCGCCACGTGGGGTTGCGATGATGGCTGTCGTGAACAGGCCTCGGCTGAGGCGTCCTTGCGCACCCGTCCCCTCTTCGGTTCTCCGGAGGTGACCACGGAGATCCCGCCGTACACCTTGCACCAGTGCGGCGGCGTGCTCACCATCACCCTGCGCAACGATGGTCCGCCCGCCTATCATGTCGTGTTGACCGACACGCTGCCGAGCGGCTACGTCTACAGTGATACCATCATGTCCAGCCCCCCGTTCTTCGGGGTGGTGGATCTGGGCGGGAGCGTGGTGTACACCTGGGGTGTGTTGCCCAGTGGGGTCAGCACCGTTGCGTTGCGGGTGCGCAACGGCAGCATGGGTGAGACGTGTGCCACTCCCAGTGGTAATAACCACGTTGCGTTGCAATATGACGATGCGGATAGCTGTACGACCACCGGGCCGTACACCATCACGACGGATACGTCCATCAACGTGATTGGTCCGCAATTCACCGTGAGCAAGTCGCCCGCGACGTTGAACGCTCAGGTGGGGCAGCGCATTACCTGGACACTCCGGGTGACCAACGCCGGTCAGGGCATCGCCTATAACCCGGTGGTGACCGATGTGGTGGATACCTCGTTCATCAGTGTGACGGCGACCGCGGGTTCTGATAACAGTCCACCTACTGTGCTCGGCAACGTGATCACATGGACTCCCAAGCCCATCCCCGCTGGTGGTGTATGGACGGCCCAGGTGAGCGCCGTGCCGGTCAGCAGCGGCCGCAACCGTGACGTGGTCACGGCCACCGCTGCGTGTGATACGGGCTGTTTGAGCACTTCCGCCTGGGACGAGGCCCATGTCACCTTGCTGCAGGAGTTCGACAAGGGCCCGGCGCTGCAGACCGGGACGATTGGCAGCCTCGTAGTCTTCACATTTACCCTGACATTGCCCGATGCGGACGCTCTGTACGAGCAGCTCACCATAACCGATGCCTTGCCCTCCGGTCTGGGCTATGTCGCCTCGGTGCTGACGTATACATATGATGGCGACGGAGGCGGGTCGACCGTCATCTCTTATACCCCTACCTTGACACCCGGTTATCTGGCCTCTGGCAACGTCGTCTGGCGCTTGGGTGACCTTCCCGGCACGGTGCAAGTGGATGGCGTGCTCACCGCTGTGATCCAGAACATCGCAAGCAACCAGGATGGTACTCCTCTCACCAATCAACTGGACATCTATTACGTTGATGATGGTCGTAGCTATACCTATCGGGACACAGCCGATGTGGATGTCCAGGAGCCCAACCTTCTGCTGGATAAACAAGTGCGCAGTTCCAGCGGCAGCCTGACCAACCTGGACGGCAACACGCTTCTGACCTATACACTGATCGTCACCAACAACGGCACTTGGCCGGCGTATGATGTGCTCATCACGGATGTGGTGCCTTCTGGCCTCAACGTCCTGGCTATCTATGGCGGCGATGGCAACAGCGGGCCGAACACCAACCCGCTCACCTGGACGTTCGCGGTCATCCCTATCGGCGAGTCGCGTGCGGTCAGCTACACTGCACAGCTCCGGGGCGCCTCGCCGAACATCACGTTGACCAACCGCGCGACAACTACCTGGACCAGCACGCCAGACGACCCAGTGGGGCAGGAGCGCGACGGATCCGGCGGTGTAAACGACTACGTGGTTACTGATAGCGTCTCGGTGCGCAGTGCTAACCTCCGCTTCAGCAAGACGGTTCAGCCTGCCAGCACAGCCAATGCGCCGCTCAAGGTGGGCGACTTGGTCACCTATACCCTTGTAGTCCAGGTGCCGCCTGGGATCTACGTGCCGTGGCCTTATCTATATGACAACCTGCCCCTGGGTGTGCGTTATGTGAGCGGCACATTTGGGGTGACCAGCACGATGCCCTTCACCCCGCCCGATCCGCTGGCGGCCGCAGCGAGTTACGATAGTCGCCCCAACGGAGTGCAAGGGGTTACCTCTACAGTTAACCCGCGGGTGGGTCGCAGCGAAGCTTCAGCGGCCGTGGAAACGGTCGAATGGTGGCTTGATCCCCTGGATAATGCTGCTGCGCCCATCACTGGCACCGGTTATGTGACCACCAACTTTCAAGCGCAGCTCACCGGAATCGACCGCAATGGAACCATACGATGGCCCGATCAGCAAGGGCAGGCAAGTCTCAGTAACAGAGGATTCCTATACTGGAACGACTATGACAGCGGGAGCTATAACGCATCGCTCATCTCGCAAACTCTTGCTGCAACCGCCACCTCCTATGTCGGACAGCCGCTGTTGCATATTAACAAAACCTATGTTACGCCAGAGGGTTGTGCGGCGCTGCTGCTGGAAGATGCCTTCAACCGCGCTTCCAGCTCGCCGCCTACAGGCTGGAATGCCATCACGGGCACTTGGGATATCGAGGCTAACGTCGGGTACGTCCGTCAGACTAGTTACTGGACTGGTGACGCCGTGCTCGCGCGCAGCGGATTCGGCGCGGATGACTTCAGCTACAGCGCGATAGTCCGGTCGGTTGCGATCAGCTCTAGCCGTGGCTTGGTGTTCCGTTATCAGGATCCTTCACACTACTACCGTGTGCGCCTGCGCCAGAACGATGGGGGCAACAGCATCGATCTGGAGAAGGTCTCTGGTGCAGTCTCCCTCTTGGCCCGCGCAGCCATCACCCCGATCACCAGCCGCTGGTATCATATGGAAGTGCGCGCCGAGGGAGCGCGTCTACGCGTCTACCTCGACGGCGCGCCGTTGTTTGATGTCACCGATGCGGCGCCCATTCTGACGGGCACGCTCGGCTTTTATGCCAATGGCTGCCGCGGCTACGGATGCCATTTCGACGACGTATTTGTGACTCGCCTGCATAATGCCAGCTGCCTGGTCGGTGCAAACGAGCGCATCACCTACACCATAACCATCTCCAATCAAGGCCGCGTGCCCGCTTATGATGTCGTCATCAGCGATGTGTTGCCCAGCGAGCTGAGCTACGAGAGCTCGACGTTGTTGAGCGCGCCTGCGGGCTCTCAGGTCACCTATTGGCCGACCCCCAACGCCAGCGGCGTCATCACCTGGAGCATCAACGTGATCTCCGGCACGAGCCCGAGCCCATTCAACTACACCAACACGAAGACGCTGCAGCTGCAGGTCGTTGCGCGCGTCACGGATACTGTCGGCGCCAACACGCGCTTCAGCAATCAGGTGGTCCTGCCTTACTATGACAGCCAGCCCGGCGACGGCCCGACGGGGACACCGCTAGTGAGCGGAACCGATGCGGATCAGTGGGTGTATGCGGATGGCTCACATAGTGCGGGGTTGAGGACGGTAGATGGCGGCATCGCCAAGCTGGTGCAGTTTGGTCCACCACCCACGGCCACGTTGGGTAGCGTGGTCAGTTATACGCTGCGGGTG
>JASFBB010000195.1:0-2110 GCA_036172345.1 Anaerolineae bacterium | reverse complement strand
AGTGCCTGCGCCTCGCGTCGGCGGGCGGTGCGGCGATAGGCCGCCATCTGCTCGGGTGTCATCGCGCTCGTCTCGCCTGGCATATGGGTCACGTCCGGCGACAAATTGAATACAAACCGATCTCTCTGTGAAAGGAGTCTCTACTATGATACACCGGGATCTATTACAATACCAGCGCACCCACGGCCACCCCATCCGCGTCGGCGTCAGCGGCGCCGGCTGGCTGGGCAGCGGTTTTGTGACCGCCATCTCCCACGTGGCCGGCATGACGGTGAATGTGCTGGCCGATACGAACGTGGCGGCGGCGCTTCAGGCGTTCCGCAACATCGGCGTGCCAGCGGATCAGATCGTCGAGGCGGACAAACCCGGCCCTGCGATGGATGCCCTGCGCGCCGGCCGTCGTGTGGTGACCGCCTCGTATGGATTAGCCGCTCAGCTGGAAGACGTGGACATCGTGGCCGATGCCACCCCCTCTCCCGCCATCGGGGCGGAGACGGCATATGCGTGCATCCGACACGGCAAGGATGTCGTCATGGTCAACATCGAGGCCGATGTGACCGTGGGGCGCATCCTGCACCGGATGGCGCGCGAGGCGGGCGTGCTCTACACTGTCTCCTCTGGCGATGAACCTGGTTGTCTGATGGAGCTGGTGGACTTTGTCACCGCGTTGGGCTACGAGGTCATCGTGATCGGCAAGGGCAAGAACAACCCGCTCGATCCCTCTGCCACGCCGGACACGGTGGCCGAAGCGGCGCGGCGGGCCAACAAAGACCCCTTCCAGGTCGCCTCGTATGTGGACGGCACCAAAACAATGTTCGAAATGACCTGCGCCGCCAATGCCACCGGCTGCGTCCCCATGCGACGCGGGATGGTGGGCCCCGCGGCGAACCTGGAGACCGTATCGCAGATCTTCGCCCTGCAAGAAGATGGCGGCATCACCCCCTTCCCGGGCGTGGTGGACTTCGTGCAGGGTGGCGCGATGGCGGGGGGCGTCTTCGTCACCGTGCGCGTCCATGACGAGCGCATTCGCGACGATCTACAATACCTCAAGGTGGGCAAGGGAAAGTATTTCACCTTCTTCCGCCCCTATCACCTGTGGTTCTTGGAGGCGCCCATCTCGGTGGCGCGGGCATGTCTCTACCGCCAGGCGACGCTGGTGCCGCTCGACCGCCCCGTGGCCGAGGTGATGACCATCGCCAAGCGCGACCTGAAACCGGGAGAGCGCCTGGATGATTTCGGCGGCTACACCTTCTACGGGTGCAACGACCGCGCCGAGGTGGCGCGCAGCCTGAACGCGCTGCCGGTGGGCCTGGCGCCCGGCGCGGTGATGAAGCGCGCGGTCAGCGCGGGCAGCATCATCACCTGGGATGATGTCCAGTTGGACGAGGGCCAGATTGTGGTACAATTACGGCAACGCCAGGATGCACTGGCGACCTAATCTTGCGTTCAGGAGTCATATCCGATGCCAGCTTCTCCAACCACCGATCAGATCGTCCGCACCGCCCGTCAAAAAGGATTGGTCGTACCTGCCTTCAACATCCCCTATCTGCCCATGATGGAGCCGGTCGTGCGCGCCATTGTGGACCAGGACTGTTTTGCCCTGATCGAGACGGCGCGCCTGGAATGGATCAAGTTCGAGGCACGCAGTGCCGCAGCCATTATGAAAGAATATCAGAGGTGCGCGCAACCCGATTACATGCGCATCCACCTGGACCACGTGCCGGTCATCGACGAGGACCTGCAGCGGGTGGACTACTTGGAGATCATCCGCGAGGCGCTCGATCTGGGTTACGAGTCGGTGATGGTGGATGGCTCGCGTCTGCCGCTGGAGGAGAACATCAAGGCGACGCGTCAGGTGGTGGAGATGGCGCACCGCCGCGGTGTGCCGGTCGAGGCGGAGTTGGGCGCCGTGATGGGGCATGAGGCGGGCCCGTTGCCGCCTTACGAGGAGCTGTTTGCCAGCGGGAGAGGCTTTACTGATGTAGAAGAGGCGCGGCGCTTCGCGCGTGAGAGCGGGTGCGACTGGCTCTCCGTAGCAGCGGGGAACATCCACGGCGCCGTGTCGGGCATCGCGCGAAAATCAGCCCAGCAGCTGCGCCCGGTCGCCGGC
>JASFBB010000194.1:0-2383 GCA_036172345.1 Anaerolineae bacterium | reverse complement strand
GCCACGGGACGTCCGTTAGTCACCGCGGGTCAGGTCGCCGAAGTGGTGAAGAAGCTCATCCCTGGGACAGATATCGAGATCGGTTCCGGATTGTCGGAGAACGACCTGATTGAAATTCGCTATCGAGGGGTGCTCAGTATCGAGAACGCACGCCAGCAATTGGGTTATGAGCCACAATTCGGTGATATTGAACGGGGTATAGCCCAATATATCGAGACGTATCGTCGTTACCTCACTGAAACAGGCCAATGATGAAGCAACAAGGATATATTCTCAGGATTTGATGAGATGCTATGGCAGATACCCGCACGAAAGGAGCGATTCTTGCAATGAAACCGCGTACCAAGTTTGAGTTCTTAGGAAATGCAGCTTATCGCATCACCAATAGCAAAGGCACTGTGATTTTGATCGATCCCTTCCTGAACGAGAGTGATTGTTCCCCTATCAAGGTTAAGGACCTAGAGCGTGTGGACTTGATCTTGGTCACCCACGCCGCCTGGGATCACATGGGGGATACCTTGGAAATCGCCCTCAAGTTTAACTGTCCTGTGATCTGCGGTGGGGAGGTGCGTCACCATTTGGTGCGCTATGGCGTCGATCCGGCCAAAGTTCGGGGCATGTGTTGGGGGTTGCAGGTTGTGGAAGCTGGCATCCGGGTGCGCTCGGTTGCCTCGATGCACTGGTCGTTTATCGAGTATCCAGATGGGACCTTTATCTCCGGACCGCCGATGGGCTTTATCTTCTATCCAGATGAAGGGGTACGAGTATATCACTCCGGCGATACTGCCATCTTCAGTGACCTGAAATTGTTCGGTCAGCTGTATCAACCCAATATCGCGTTGATCTGCGTGTCTATGCCAGAAAGCGGGCAACTGCAGAAACATGGTATCCCCGAGCCCTTCTGCGGAGAGATGAGCCCCCATGAAGCAGCTCTGGCCTGTCTCTGGCTGGGGGTGGAGTACGCGTTGACCAACCACTACTCCAGAGCAAAGGGCAATCCGGATGTGGAAAAATTCCTCACTCTCATCAACAACTTGCACTCCGACACCGGGCCCGTGGTAAAACCGGTGGTGCTGGAGCCCGGTGAAACGTGGTATTATCCTCCAGAAGAGTGACTTTCTGATAGGTTTCGGGGCGCGAGGTGGCGTCACGCGTCTCTCTTTCCTTCGTCACCTGCTCCTGTTTCGACCCACACCATAATCCGAGCCGCAGCCGTGCGCAAGTGCGCAAGCAGGGGTGCAGCCGCTTGTGGGCGTGCGGTTCGGCTTGCACATCTATCTTGCCACTATTTCAAAAAGACCGTGTTGAGGAGCCGCTGTTGCAATCCTATTGACGATCCCATTATTTGTGGTACAATATAGTTATAATTTATGGTAAAGTGTTCCTCCGCAGATCAGCCAACAAGGAGGAGTCTACGATGCAGAATAATCGTTTTCGCTTGTCTATACGCTGGTTGTATGTGCTGATCGCAGGGTTTCTGTTGGTGGTATTACTGCTACCAGGTTGTACACGGCCACGACCACGTCTCGCAGCGACTGAGATGCCACTTCCAGAGCCAAGTCCTGGCCAGGTCATTTTGCCCCCGCCATCGCTCTCTCCTACGACTGAGGTGATCGGCCAGAAAGAGATTATCACCAGTGGTGCGCTGATCATCGGTGACTCACCCGATGTGGTGCCCGGTCAAGTCATTCTCAAGCTGCAACCCCAACCAGCGTTGCGGGCATTGGCGGCTGAGCCAGGCGCTGACGGTATCATAGCCACTGGCGTTCAGAACATTGATCGCTTGAATCGTGAGTTCAATGTCAAGGACTTCGAGCCGCTGCTCAAGCCGCTTGCCGAGGCGTCTGGAGAGAACGTCCGTTCGATGGCCGAGCGCCAGCCGGCTGTGATGGGTTTATATCTCGTTTCCTACGAGGCAGACGTTACACCGGAGACAGTGGCCGCTGCCTACGCAGGCGAGCCAAATGTCGTCTTTGCAGAGCCAAACTATTATGCCTATGCCAGTGATGTGCCTGCCGGGCCGTTTGCCTTTATCCCCAACGACCCATACTTCGATCGCCAATGGAATCTCCAAGCAATCCAGGCACCACAGGCATGGGATTACGCTGGTGGTCAGGGGGTGGTAGTGGCTGTGGTCGACTCCGGCATTGCCTATGAGGATTTCGAAAATTACCGACGTGCCTCCGACCTGGCTAACACCGTCTTTATCCCGGGTTATGACTTCGTCAACAACGATTTTCATGCTAACGATGATTTTGGTCACGGGACCCACGTTGCCGGCACAATCGCCCAAAGCACTAACAACGGTCGCGGTGTCGCCGGCGTGGCATTCGGCGCCACATTAATGCCCGTCAAAGTGCTTGACGCCCGTGGACAAGGTGGT
>JASFBB010000193.1:0-5242 GCA_036172345.1 Anaerolineae bacterium | reverse complement strand
CCACTGCCCACGATTTCCAAGTACCCAAGCGGCTGCGTAAACTAACATAAACGGCGCGGCAAACCACCATACTGCGTAGTGCGCCAAGAAAAGACCTGCTATGAGGATTGCTGCCAACACACACCACCGCCAACGGATAGTGTTCCAGGCTTCCAGAACCTGAATCAATGCCACAAGCGTTACCGGCAGCATCACATTGGCTGTCAACTGGGTGTTGCGACTCCAATTGACATAATAAGCGGGCATTACTGTGATCAGACCAGCAACCATCGCAGCAAAGAGCCCCGCCTCCTTACGACCCGTCAGCACCTTTGTGAAGATGTACAATGTGGGCACGGTGAGAGCGTTGATAATCTGACTAACTAGCAGTGTAGAACGGGGCACCGGGAGATGAGTCAGCCATACCCATGCCGCTACCAAACTATGAAAACCAAAGTGATAAGTAAAGCGGTCGAGGGGCGCATAAGGGCGATAGGATTGTGGAATGAACCCCGTATCGTGGATGATCTGGCTGATCAAGGTGTGGTGGTAGCCGTCGCCGCCTGGAGGATAGTTGACTCCCTCAATCACGAGCAGACGCATTATGAGGGTGACTAAAAAGACTATCGCCAGTAATATCTCTTCTAAGGGGATTTTTCGTATCACTAACTCTTTGGGTGGAACACAATTGGCAGGAATCAAAGCTGACGAGGTGGTTGTGAGACATTGCACGTCAGTGCCGGGTGCCCATCTTCCCCATAGAAATTCTCTTCCCGTGCATTGCCTCAATACATATTGCACAGCAATGACAACGAGAGCTAACATCACAAGCCCAAGTATGCTGGCCGGACCGCTCGGTATTCCCAATTGAGTAAGCACCAATAATTGTATCGGGATAATGGCCATGCTAAGACCGCAGGCAATGCACAGGCGGTCGGTCAGGCACAGTAAATTTTTAGGGAGAAGCAATTGGGTCAGGGCGTATCCTGGGATGATAAAGACAGCCGAACTTGCAAGTGCACTTAATAGTATGATTTGCAATGCCATCACTCCTCTGTCACAATGGTGAAATGGTCGCAGACACCCGTCCTACCCCATGCTCCGCACCGCCTCGGCCAGGATTTCCTGAGCGCTGCGGCGCGTGCCCTCGCTGGGCATGCCCAGCATAGCCGCCAGCTCCTCGACGCGCGCAGCACCTTCTACAACACGCACGCGCGTCGTGGTGCGCCCGAACTGCGTGCCCTTCTCCACCACAAAGTGCACGTCGGCATAGCCAGCTATCTGCGGCAAATGGGTCACGCAGATCACTTGGCGCACCTGCGGCCCTCCATAGCTGATCTCACGCAACTTGCGCCCCACCACGGCGCCGACACGCCCGCCGATCCCTTGATCCAGTTCGTCAAAGATGAGCGTGGGCGTCTCGTCGGCTGCTGCCAGAACCGTCTTGAGCGCCAACATCAGCCGGCTGGCCTCACCACCCGAGGCAGTCTTGGATAGCGGATTGAGCCCCTCGCCAGGATTGGGCGCAATCAAGAATTCCACCCGATCAATGCCGTTCTCACTGCACGCCAGGGTACGACCTTCGACGTAAACGCCCTCCGGGTCGTCGCTCCAGCTCAACGTCACGGCAAAGCGCGCGCCGCGCATATTGAGGTCGCTCAGCTGGACTTCAGCACCGGCAGCAAGCTGCTCGCCCGCAGCACGCCGTGCCTGCGACAGCGCCAACGCCGCCCGGCCGACCTCATGCCGCAGCCGTTCCTCCTCGGCGCGCAACCACTCGGTGCGCTCCTCACTGTGCACGATGCGCTCCAGCTCCGCTTGTGCCTGATCCCGATAGGCCAACACCTCGGCGATCGAGCCGCCATATTTGCGCTTGAGGTTATGCAGCAACGCCAGGCGTTCTTCCACATAGTCCAGCCGGCGTGGGTTGATCTCGACGCTGTCACGATAGGCACGCAGCGTGTGTGCCAGCTCGCTCGTCTGAATGGCTAGCGATTCGAGCTGCTGACGGCTGACTTCCAACGCGCCATCAATTTGCGCCAGCTGGTTTAGCGCACGCACCGCCTGAGCGAGCAGATCGTTCGCAGCAGCCTGCATCTCGTCTCCTTCATCCAGGAGACGGCACACCTCGTCGGCCAGCTGGGCAAGACGCTCCGCATTGGCCAAGCGTGTGCGCTCGGCAAGTAATTCTTCCTCTTCATCGAGCCGCAGCCGCGCCGCATCAATCTCCTGGATCTGGTACGTCAGCTGATCAATGCGGCGCGCCAGCTCCCGCTCGTCGCGCAATAAGGTCTCCAGCTCGCGACGTATGGCGCGCAGCTGACGCACCTGCTCCGCAAGCGCTTCACGCTCCGCCTCCAGACCCCCGAAGCGATCCAACAGACGGAGCTGGGCCGCCGGCCGCAACAAGCTGAGATGCTCACCCTGGCTGTGGATGTCCACCAGCGGCTGGCCCACTTCTTCCAGCAAGCCCAGGCTTACCACCCGCCCGTTGATGCGGCAATAGGAACGCCCGTTGGCACGAATCTCGCGCCCCAATACCAGCACCTCGGGAGAGTCACCTTCCAACCCCTCGCGCTCCAAGAGAGGCTGCAATAATGCTTGTAACCGTGCGTCGAGGTGGAAGATGCCCTCGATCTGCGCCATCTCAGCACCGGCACGCACCATCGTAGTGTCGGCACGCCCACCCAGCAGCAGCCCGACGGCATCGATGATGATGGACTTGCCTGCGCCGGTCTCGCCCGTCAACACATTGAAGCTCGGCGCCAATTGTATGTGCAGCTCTTCAATGATAGCAAAGTTGCTGATGCGCAACTCAACCAGCATAGTTCCAGTCGATCCAGTCGACCCTGTTAGTTGTTACTTCGACCGACGGAGAAGATGAATGGTCAAACATGGGATGGGACATCAATGCACCACCGCGATCGGAGATGACGCGAACGTGCGCGAGTCTCGCGATATTTCACGGATGAACCGTGCGAATGCACCCCATCGCCGTCATAACGCGATTCCAGTTTAGCACATCCACCGGCGAAGTGCAATTTGCGTCCTCATATGTGGATTCACCGCTGTGATCAGCGCAGCCTGGCCATGACCGCGCCGCTGCCCAGAAAGAGCAAGATGCCCGGTACGACAAGGCCTAGGAAGTTGCCGCTCAGCAGGATGAGCACGATGAAGGGCGACACAGCGACGATCAGGCAAGCCATCACGACAGTGCTCAGGTGGCGGCTGCGCCGCCTGCCCACTGCGCGCCACACCACCTCGGCGATGAGGCCGCCGGTCGGAGGCGCGACCAGGAAAGCGATCAGCCAGGAGAAAAATCCCAGGCGCGCCACGATGAAGGTGAAGACATACCCTGCGACAAAGGAGAGAGGCAGAGCAACCACAACGGCGAGGAGATAGTCCAGCTTGCCGCCGGTGTAGAAACGGTTTTGCTGGGTGCGCACACAATCCGGGCAGCGAAACCCCACCGGCGTGCGCACGGCACATTTGGGGCAGATGGGATTGCCGCAGCGATTGCAGCGCAGAGCGGTCGGGGTGTCGGGATGACGATAGCAGGTGAGCGTCGCCGCATCGCCTGCGCCTATGCGCTCAGTCTCCATTTTCATTAGCCGGGAATCCCAACCGTTGCATCAGGGTGCGATAGAAATAGGCGTGGTCCTGCAGCCGGATGAAACGGCATACGCGTGGGCTGGCATACACTTCGACCTCGTCGCGGTCGGCCAGCTCCACCTGATATTGGCCGTCGATGGTGAGGATGGCCACGTGGTCGGTGCGCACTTTAATACGCACCACGCTGCCCTGCGAGAGGACAATGGCGCGTTCCAGGCTGAGATGCGGCGCCAAGGGGATCAACAGCATGTTCTTCAATTCAGGGGGCACAATCGGGCCGCCGGCCGCCAACGCGTATGCCGTCGAGCCGGTGGCGGTGGCGACGATCAGCCCGTCGGCGGCGTAAGTGGTGAGATAACCACCATCTATGTAGGTGGGCAATCGCACGATGCGCGCCAACGCGCCGCGGCTGACCACGACTTCGTTGAGCGCTTCGTGGCAGCCCATTTTTTGGCCCTCATGCCAGTATTCCGCCTCCACCATCATGCGCTCTTCGATCCAATATTCGCCCGCCAGAGTGCGCTCTAACCCCTCGTGCCATGCGGAGGGTTGCAGCTCGGCCAGGAACCCTAGACGTCCCATGTTGACACCTAGGATAGGGATGCTATATCGCGAGCCCATGCGGGCGGCGCGCAACATGCTGCCATCGCCCCCCAGGGTGATGAACAGGTCAAGAGAAGCGGCTTGTTCGGTCACAGCTGCTTCGTCCCAATTGGACCCTATCCAAACGGAGACACCACGGCCTTCCAGAAATTCCAATATTTCGGCGGCGAGAGTGCGCGACTGCGGGATCATGGGGTGGTATAACAGACCAACGCGTTTGAAATAGGGGCTCGGACATTCTCTCATAGCATCAACCGATAGGATTATCGTCTCAGATGGTCGCGGTGTCAAGCCAGTGAGTATAAGGGTGTCGAAAAAGTCCTTCGGGGCATTACAACGGCAGGGGCAAATAGTCATTTGCCTCTGCCGGATTGCAGGTAGAAATAGGCAGGACGCCTTGCGGAGCACTACGACCGTAGGGGCACGGCATGCCGTGTCCCTACAGGATTGTGGGTAGAAACAGACTGAGACGTTTTTCAACACCCTCTGAGTGTCGGTACTCTCTCGCGAGCATTGACGGTGCAGATAATCGGCTGTATACTCTGAGTCAGAGACGTGATGATGAAGCCCAATATTCAGAGTCGCATATTCTTTTATATCCTTTTCGCCTTTTCGGCCTATTTGGCCTATCTCCTGATCGGGCCTTATATGGGCACCGTCGTACTGGCTGCTGTAACGGTCACCGTGTTCCTGCCGGTATACGAGCTGTTCGTGCGCCTGACAGGCAAATGGCCTGGCGTGCCGGTTGTGCTCACCATCATCACCATCTTCGTGGTTGTGCTGGTGCCAGTGGCCGGCATGGTGAGCTTGGCCGTGCAGCAGACATTAGAATTCAGCGCGGACGTCTCCGGCCTGGTAGCCAGCATCGTCGAATATCCTTCGTTGAGCGAGCTGCTGGGCCGCATCAACTCGCTGATTGCCGGCCTGCCTTTCGCCCAGGGCTTCCAACTGACTCCTCAGGGGGTTTATCAAACGGCGGTAAGCGCAGCGCGCACGGTGACCGCCTTTTTGGCCGAGACGGCCATCTCGCTGAGCGGTGCCTCGCTGG
>JASFBB010000192.1:0-3460 GCA_036172345.1 Anaerolineae bacterium | reverse complement strand
CCTTTAGCGGCCTCAATTCGTTCGACCTGGAGGGATGGGTGGATTCTACCGAACTCAAGTTCCGGCACAAGCCCCTGGACCTAGAGCTTCGAACGAACGAAAACCTGGCCACCGTGGATGCGGAGTTGGCAAAGTACCCCGTTCTCTGGATTGCCTATACCTCGGCAGCACATTATGATGTCTACGATGCGAGCAACGGTCAGTTCGTGAAGACGCGTTAAGCACTTACAAGGGGACAAGCGCCTTACGGGGGAATGGTGGGGGGCCTGTTTCAGCCCTGGCTGATCAGCGGGACATTGCTCTGAATCGGCTGTGTGGCAGATACTCCTTGCCAGCTAAAATGTTTTTCAACACCCTCCAAGATTGGCATTTCCTGGATGACCACGTAAAATGACTTGCGGTTGTCCAACTTTGCCTATGGCGAATTGCCAGGCTCAGATGGGCTGGACTTAACGGATGTGGACAGTGATAAAATCTTAAGAGTTTAATAACAGGAGATCAGAATGAAAATATCCAGAGTATCCACCTAGTTATCGTCGTGGTGATGACGCTGCTCGCTTTGGCTTGTAACTTCAGCTTCAGCACCGCCAAGATCGCTAGTGCCAAATTGACGACAGACAAGGAGGGAACACAAGAGACCACAGTATTTGCTCCAGATCAGACGTTTTATTGCATTGTCAATCTGGCCAACGCGCCGGAGGCCACGAAGCTAAAAGCGGTTTGGACGGCAGTGGAGGTTGAAGGGAAGCAGCCGAATTTGCTGATCGACCAGATTGAGACAACCGCGGGGAATCAAAATGTATTCGCGTTCAGCCTGAGCAATGACCAACTATGGCCGGCGGGGAAGTACAAGGTTGACCTATATCTGAACGACAAGCTGGATCGTACGCTGGAATTTGAAGTGCACTAGGTGCCTGTCTCGTTTATCCGCCGATAGCGGAAGCTTGCCGCCTGTGACAATTGATCTCAAGTCTTTCGAAGCGATATGAGGTCACTATCGAGGGTATCCGCCATTTGTGAAGGAGTGAGGACTATTTCAAGGAGTACAGAAGGGGTTTAAGAAGATGAACAGACCAGTGCTTGGCATCATTGTCGGAAACCGTGGTTTCTTCCCCAACCACCTGTGCGAGAGCGGACGACGCACCATCCTCAAGGTCTTCGCCGAAGAGGGGCTCGAAGCGGTGGTCCTGACCCCCGAGGACACCCCTTTCGGCAGTGTGGAGGGCTTGAGCGACGCTCGCAAGTGTGCCGATCTGTTCAAGCAACATCGTGACCGCATCGACGGTGTGTTGGTGACCCTGCCCAACTTCGGCGACGAACGCGCGGTGGCCAATGCCCTGCGTTGGTCTGGCCTGGACGTGCCCGTGCTGGTGCACGCCTTCCCGGATGACGCGGACAAGATGACCGTCGCCGACCGGCGCGATTCGTTCTGCGGCAAGATGTCGGTGTGCAACAACCTGCGCCAGTATGGCATCAAGTATAGCCTGACCCGGTTGCACACGGTCGATCCGGAGAGCGAGAGCTTCCGCGTCGACCTGCGCCGTTTTGTGAGCACGTGTCGGGTGGTGCGCGGATTGCGCAACATCCGCGTAGGCGTGGTGGGCGCCCGGCCCGCTGCCTTCAATACGGTGCGCTTCAGCGAGAAGCTATTAGAACGTGCTGGCATCTCGGTCGAGACCCTCGACCTTTCCGAGATCATCGGTCGAGCGGAGCGCGTCAAGCCGGGCGATGCACGCCTAAAGGCGAAGATCGAACAGATCCGCAACTACGTCTCAACCAAGGGGGTGCCGGATGCCGCTATCGTCAAGATGGCCCAGTTCGGCGTGGTGCTCGACGAGTGGGTGACGGAGCAACAGCTGGTCGCCACCGCCATCCAATGCTGGACGGCGCTTGAGGAGTACTACGGGGTGGTGCCCTGCACGCTGATGAGCATTATGAGCAACGCGTTGAAGCCTTCCGCGTGCGAGACCGACATCGCCGGCGTGATCGGCATGTATGCGTTGGTGCTGGCCAGCGGCAAGCCCAGCGCACTCATCGACTGGAATAACAACTACGGCGAGGATCCCGAGAAAGGGGTGATCTTCCACTGCTCCAACCTGCCCATCGACGTCTTCGTCAGCCCTTCGGAAGGCAAGGAGATCCCGCCGGAGGACATTCCGATGATGGACTACCAGGCCATCATTGGCGGCACGGTCGGCAACGAGAACACCTATGGCACCATCGTGGGACGCATCAAGGCGGAGCCTTTCACCTTCTGCCGTGTCTCGACGGATGATTTCAACGGGCGCATCCTGGCCTACGTGGGCGAAGGAGAAGTGACCAAGGATCCCCTGCGCACATTCGGCGGTGTGGGCGTGGTACACGTCAAGAACTTCCAGAAGCTGTTGCGCTACATCTGCGACAACGGGTTCGAGCATCATACCGCCATCAACCTGTCGCAGGTCGCCTGGTCGGTCAACGAGGCGTTCAGCAAGTATCTGGGCTGGGAGGTGTACTACCACAACGCCGAGGAGGCATGAGGTGGGCGAGTTCGAACGCAAGCAGCAGCTGATCCAGGAAATGTTGGCGGCCGCCGGGTTGGATGCGCTGGTGTTGCGACGTGTGAGCAGCTTCGCTTGGGCGACGTGCGGTGCCGCTTCCTACGTCAACACCGCCGCCAGCGAGGGCGAAGCGACGCTGGTGATCACGCCCAAGGGCCGTTATCTGATCACCAACAACATCGAAGCGCCCCGGCTGGAGCAGGAAGAGCATCTGGCGGATCAGGGATGGGAGTTCCGCGTCGCTCCATGGCATGAGGCACATAATATGATCGGTGAGCTGACGCGCGGCCTCAGGGTAGGTGCCGATGTGCCGTTGCCGGGTGTGACCAACCTCGCGGCGCAGATTGCGCGCCTGCGCACCAACTTGCTGCCGGAGGAGCAGGAACGCTTCCGCGCCCTCGCCCGCCTGCAAGCGGAAGCGATGGACCAGGCCATCCGCGCGGTGCGGCCGGGGCAAAGCGAATATGAGATCGCCGCGCAGCTGGCTTATGAGATGGAACGGCGTGGCGTGCAGTGCATCGTCAACCTGATCGCCACCGATGAGCGCATCTTCCATTTTCGCCATCCTCTGCCCACGGCGCGCCGCTTGGAACGCTATGCTATGCTGGTGGCATGTGGGCGGCAGCAGGGTCTGGTGTGCTCGTGCACGCGCCTGGTGCACTTCGGGCGTCTGCCGGATGAGCTGCGCCGCAAGATGGAAGCGGTGGCGCATGTGGATGCTGTGTTCATCGCGGCGACGCGGCCCGGCCGCACACTGGGTGAAGTGTTCGAACGCGGTCGCGCCGCTTATGCTGAGGTCGGCTTCCCCAACGAGTGGCGGCTGCATCACCAGGGTGGCCCGGCGGGTTACGAGGCGCGCGAGGCGATCGGCCTGCCCGGCCGAAGCGACACCGTGGCGGTGGGCCAGGTGTATGCCTGGA
>JASFBB010000191.1:0-19425 GCA_036172345.1 Anaerolineae bacterium | reverse complement strand
GGTAGGGCAGCAGGATCAGCCTTCGCTCAGGACATGCGGCCAGCACCCGCCATCCATCCGGGATGAACTGAAACCTCAGGTGACGGATGGGATTGAGCGTGATCGTGCGCACACTGCTCAATGCCAGGGCGGCCTGGCGTGTGTGACTGCGATCCTCGGTATACGCCACGTCGCACACCCAAAAAGCCTGGTTCTCCACCGCCTAGTAGTCGTGCAACCACGCTACCGCCCACTGCGAACTGGACACCGGGAGCCATCCGCCACCCAGAACGCTTCTTCCACATAATTATAGGCTTATCCCCCCTCCTCTCGCCTATCGGATCACCCCTATGATGCCCATGCGCAGAGGAGCAAAGGCCCTTCACAGACCAGAGTGGCATAAGGCAGAGCCTTAATATCGCAGATTTCCAGCGATCGGCGCCTTTGTCAGAAAACCTGAGGAAGGCGTCTTATGCTAAGAGAACATCACCAGGAGATGGGATATTGGATCAAGCGCAGTTGTCGTTTGTGCGGAGGCGGCAATCTCTGTCCGTCCTAACTAAGTTTCCGACCCTCTCAGATGCGCAACTCGACGATGTCCCCGTCGTGCAGGACGTAGTCTCGTCCCACCGGCTGGCCATCGAAGACACCGCTACCCCATATGCGCGCCGACTTGAGCTTCTCCAGGAAATCCTTGTGCACCTTGCCGGCCAGCTCTTCCACCGTGGTGCCCCTCTTCAAAACGAACGGCGCTGTCAGGTCGGGTTCTTTGCCTGGCGGTTTGGAGTACACGCGGATCACTCCCAAATGCTCGAATATTGTATGCTTGAGCTGTTCCAAATTGCGTCCGGTGACTGCCGAAACGGCCAATATCGGAAGATCATCGCCTAACAATTCGCATAGTGCTTGATAATCTGCATCAAAGCGTTCATCGTCGCACTTATTGACCACTATAACCATCGGTCTGGCCTGTGGTCGCCCCTCTTGGGTTGCCGGCGGCGCACTGCGTCGTTGTGGGATGATGCGGTGCGCCTGCAGAGTAGCCAGAGCGTCCTCTATCTGACTAAGGGGGTCAGCCTGTAGGTCAATCACCAATAAGATGAGGTCAGCCCGTCGGATTAAGTCGAACAGCTCGCCCCCGTTGAACTCTAAATCAAGAGGGGGTGTATCTACCAGCTGAATCTGAATGTTTTCGAACGGCATCATTCCGGGCGTGGGCACCCAGGTGGTGTAAGGATAATCGGCTACTTCGGGGTCTGCATTGGTCAGAGCAGCCACAAGGGCCGATTTGCCTCCATTGGCCGGGCCGACGAGCACCGCTTGCCCTGCTCCCTCACGTGTGATATGGAAGGCGGAAGCTTGACGGGCCGGTTTCTTCTTGCTTTGCGCAGCGGCTTTCAGCTTGGCAAGCTGGCGGCGTAGATCAGCACGGAGATGGTCGGTACCTTTGTGTTTAGGGACAGTGCTGATCAGCTCCTCGAGCAAGGCAATCTTCTCGCGGGGCGACTCTGCCTCGCGATAGCGTCTTTCAACCTCAAAGTACTCTGGTGGAAGGTTAGCCGGCATACCTGATAGGCGATGGTTTGCTCTCAGGTGTTCGTTGTCGACTTGTCAGAGCTATATCTCTGTCCAACGTTTCTAACGTGCGCAGCCGCTGCAACCTCCTTCTGCTGCTGCCAGCCGTCCTTGCACGTGACGAATGAATGCCACCAGGCGAGCCTCCAAGGGTGCCTCGGTGCCATCTGAGAACAGCTTGGGTACTCCCACCTGATCTAGCAGATTGTGCGCTGCCTCCAGGCTGGCGAACGGACTAGGTGAGGTGCGCTGATCCGCTTCGCGCAACGCGGTCAGCAGATCCTCTTCCGTCAGGTCGAGATTCCTGGCCTCCACCAATTCCATATACAATGCTTTGGCGAACTTTTCCACAGTCATTTTGCTCCTTTCTGGATTGGACCCCTATGCAGCTATCCCACCGATTCCAAGCGCTTCTCCGGCGGGAACGCTTGTACCACATTATTATATGATAGCACAAGTAGGTATGCTATACCAGCTTGCCGTAGGAGGAGTTTTTGCATTTGATGATGAAGAACAAACTCTTGCTACCCAAAAATGACAAAAAGGTATATGATTTATTGCAAAGTGTTGCATATCGGGGGTGAGATGCCTGAGTTACCCGAAGTTGAGACCATTGTACGTTATTTGCGACAAGAGGTATTGCCAGGCCGGACCATCACACGGGTGTCTATAGAATGGCAACCTATGGTACAACGTTCTCCCTTGAATGTACTCACAGAGCTTCCTGGGCGATATATCGAACAACTGGGTCGACGGGGCAAGTATATCGTTTTCTCGTTATCTGGAGAGGTTATGCTGCTTGTCCACTTGAAGATGAGTGGCCGTGTGTATGTATGTGCTGCTGATGCATTACATGACCCTTACACACGGATCACATTCGTGTTGGACGACGGCCGCGAAATACGTTTTAGAGACCCACGTAAGTTTGGGCGAGTCTACTTGACCCCGGACATTGCCCTTGTGCTGGGGCATTTGGGTCCTGAACCCCTCGAGGAGCATTTCACTGCAGAGGTATTTCTAGCGCGCACCAATGGTCGGCGAGGTATGATCAAACCTTTACTGATGAACCAAAGGTTCTTGGCCGGTATTGGCAACATCTATGCTGATGAAGCTCTGTTTCAAGCGCGCATCCATCCACGTCGCCGCGCGGAGACCCTCTCCGAGGAGGAAAAGCGCGCTTTGTATCACGCTATTCGCCGTGTTCTGACCCATTCCATCGAGCTCAATGGAGCTACTTTGGCGGATGGGATGTACCCCGGTGGCAGCTTCCAGAATGATTTCCGTGTCTACAGCCGCGCAGGGCGGTCCTGTTATGCCTGTGGTAGCGTCATAGAGCGGATCAAGATTGGACAACGTTCGTCGTATTTTTGCCCTACATGTCAAGTGTGACAGGTGCGGAAACGAGAGGAGTGCGCTATGGAACAACTCGGAATTATGGAACCCGAAAAGTTGCTCCAGCTATTATTAGGTGTGATCAGCTGCGCATTTATGATGATAGTGGTCACCGTCGTATACATTATGCTTGCCAGAAGGATGCGGCGTGAACGCAGCTGTCCCGTAAGACCGCTAAATGGATATGCTGAAACGATTGGGATGGGTGAGGGCCAGCAGGAGATGACATCTCTGGGTGTGGCAGTAAGTTTGATGGGAGTAGGCCGCGCAGATTGGCAGGCTGAAGAAACAAAAATGAGCCGCGTGCGTCCTGCTCGGTGTGCTCCGGAGATCCTGCGAGTTGTCCAAGATGTCTCGAGTGGACAGATTTCGATCAAAGTGGCGGGGGTACGCTACACCCGCTTGAGCGAAGTGCGGGATCAGACTCTAGGCAAACGTGTCTTGGCAGCGATCACATGGGCGCTGCGCTTCAGTGGAGGCAGAGTGGCAGAGGATGATGGCGTTAAATTCTTAGAACTACCTCCATGCGAGGCGGTGCACGTGCCAGAATCCCTGTCGGTATTGGTGGATGAGGATGAACCTGGCGAGATTATGCGGCTATTAGGAGATGTAAAACGTGGTGAGTTCTGGATTCAGGTGGCAGGTCGTTGCTATGCCCGGCTGGATGATGTAGCAGATCCGGATGTAGCGCTCCGCATTATTGGTGGAGTGAGCTACCTGCTTCAGTTCAGCTATGGCAGACTGATGGCCGATGATGGGGTCCGCTCTGTGCCAATACCTAAACTGTCCACCAAGCCAGCAACATCTGTTGTGCGCTCTTTGGTCGCCTCTGGAGAAGCACAGCAGCGCTCTGTCCGGGATGAAAAAGAGGAACAATTTTTCCAGAGCTTAATGCGCGATTCGGGGTCTTCTCAAGCCACCACATGGGCACAGCGAATTTCCACAAGCGGAAGACATAGCAGCGCCACAAGGGTGCATAGCACTCCAACTTTCAGCTTGGTGGAGGAGATTGATCGCATCTTTCAACGCAAACTCGAAGCATCGCCGTATGCTCATCTAGATGCCCAATTTGTGGAACGTCCTGATGGGGGTGTCCGTATTCGTGTGGGCACAAAGTTCTACGAATGCCCCGAAGAGATCCCTGATCTCGGGCTGAGAAAGATTATCGAAGCGGCCATCGCAGAATGGTAACAAAGTTGGATTGATATAATGTAAGAGGGCATTATAGATTTATTGCTCCCTGCAGTTCTTATGGAGAAGCAAGAGCTTCTTTGAGCTGAGTTATAAGCCCGCGTCGCTCACTTTCGGGCAAAAAAGACGCAGCGGCGGCATAGAGGATGGTCTGACAGATCATCTGAAGATCAATCCCCATGTGTTGAACCGCCAACATATATTCACCTGTCAGGGAGACGTTGGAGATCCCCGGATCATCCGTGTTAATGGTGACACGCACATCTTGTTCCAAATAGTGACGCAATGGATGCTCAGAGAGCGTGGCAACGGCACCAGTATGTAAGTTGCTAGTTGGGCACATCTCAAGCGTGACCCCTCGTTCTGCTAACAGCCGCATCAATGCCGGATCTTCAGCGGCGCGGATGCCGTGACCGATGCGCTCTGCGCCCATCCGTTCGACCGCTTCACGGATGTTGGCTGCCGGCCCCACTTCACCGGCGTGAATGGTGATATGAAGTCCTTTTTCCTTTGCCCAGCGGAAGATCCCAGTGAACGGTGTCGCCGGGTAGGTTAACTCATCTCCTGCCAAGTCGAGCCCCACCACACCCTTAGGTTGCGCTGCTACGGCAATTTCCGCAATGCGGCGCGCCATAGATACGCTCTCATCGCGACCAATCTGGACGATGAGCTTCACATTGATGTTGTGCTCCCATTGCGCCCGTTCCGCAGCTTCTGCGACCCAGAGCACTACTTGTTCCAGCGCGAAGCCACGGAGTTTGGAAAGTGCCACCGGGTTGAAACGCAGTTCCAAATACCTGATGTTATCTGCTGCTGCATCTGCGATGCACTCGGAGACGATGCGCGCAATCAAGTCTGATGAAACGTAGAAACGACGCAGCAGCTTGAATTTCTCGAGATAAGCGACGAAATCCGGCGCATCGCCATTTATCACTTGCACGTATGGTCGCAGTGTTTCGAGATCATAGCTGGGCAGGTCCAGGCGATAAGTGCGCGCAATCTCGAGCAGCGTCTCTAACCGCCAGCTCCCTTCCAAATGGCGATGGAGCTCCACTTTGGGCAGGGTTGAAAGCTTAGTCCGCAACGGGTAAGCAAGGTCAGTTGTCATTAGGTCGATTTGCTCCGCCTGGCATAATTGAAAAAGCTTTGGGCATCTCATCTGCGGCGATGATGTCTAGTGGCAACAGCTGCCTTCGGGTGAGATGGAGCAACCACCGTGTCACCTTGACGCTGAGGGATAGGCGGTGCACCTCCCGCCATATCTTGGGCTAAATGGCAGTGTTTATATTTCTTGCCGCTGCCGCACCAGCACGGATCGTTGCGACCGATTTCGCGTCGAGTGCGCACAGGCCGTGTCGGGCGTTCGGGCGTGCTTCCAGGGTGGATCGCTTGCATTGGGCGTGGTTGGGGCACAGCCACTAGTTGCGCGTGATAGATAGCATGCACGATGTCGTGCTTGATGGACTCAAGGAGGTGGGTGTACATCTCATACGCTTCACGCTTGAAAGCCACCAAAGGATCCTGTTGGCCAAAGGCGCGTAATCCGATGCCCTCGCGGAGAGTGTCCAGATCGGTCAGGTGTCGCACCCATAAATTATCAACCACGCGCAGCATTACCGCCCGTTCCAGCTGATGCATCAGCTCGGGCCCGAGTGCTTTGGTCTTCTCATCGTAAAGTTTCTCTGCCAGCTCGATAAGTTCTTCCTCGATCTGTTGCGGGCTCATCTTTTGCCAACGAGCGGCAGTCATTGTCGCAGGCAATGGCATGATAGCCCGCACAGCGCCATGCAGAGAGGCTAGGTCCCACTCATTGGGGTCTTCCGATGCGGTGGCCGCAGCCACCGCATCGCGGATCGTGTCGAACACCATGTCCAAGATGATCTCGCGCAGATTGGAGCTTGAGAGGATGCGGCGACGTTGACTGTAGATTACCTCGCGCTGTTGATTAACGACATCGTCATACTCGAGCAAATGTTTGCGGATATCGAAATTGTAACCTTCTACACGCACCTGCGCGCTCTCAATAGATTTGCTCACTAAACCTGCCTCAATGGGCATATTGTCGTCAACACCCAGCGTGTTCATCAAGTTAGCGACCGTTTGCCCGCCGAAGCGTCGCATCAGATCATCCTGCAATGACAAGTAAAAGCGGCTCGAGCCCGGGTCACCCTGACGTCCTGCGCGTCCACGGAGCTGATTATCAATACGCCTCGCTTCGTGGCGCTCGGTGCCGATCACGTGCAACCCGCCCAATTGCAACACTTTAGCGCGGTTCTGCTCGCACAGGGCAAATTTCTCCGCTAAGACCTCGGCCCAGCGTGTGGGGTACCGCGTTGTCGGGTCCTGACCGCGACGCAACATCTCAACGGCTTCGTTCCACTCTTTGCTGCGGATTTGGGTCAGGTCTATCCCCTCTTTGCGCAGCTGCTCACGAGCCATCCCCTCCGGATTACCACCTAATAGGATGTCGACACCGCGACCGGCCATGTTGGTAGCAATCGTGACAGCCCCAGGCACGCCTGCCTGGCTGATGATAAGTGCCTCTCGTTCGTGGTGCTTTGCGTTGAGCACGTGATGTGGAATACCACGTCGTTTGAGCAAGCTGGACAGATATTCCGAGGTCTCGATTGCCACGGTGCCTACCAGTACTGGACGACCTTTCTGATAGTTTTCGGCAATCTCATTGACGACTGCCTTGAACTTAGCTTCCTGGTTCTTGTAAACTTGGTCGGGGTAATCGATCCGTTTCCAATAGCGTTCCTTCGTTTGAGGGTTTTCGTAAGTGACAACCTCAACCCCGTTTTCGCGACGGGTGATGGTTTGCAGCTCGCCGCGCATCGCGCGATATTCGATGTTCGTGGGCAATACCACGACATCGAGGTCGTAGATCTTGCCAAACTCTTCCTTTTCGGTCGCTGCTGTGCCGGTCATACCCGCCAGCTTATAGTACATACGGAAATAGTTCTGGAAGGTGATCGTAGCTAGTGTCAAGCTCTCACGTTGTACCGGGACCCCTTCTTTAGCTTCTATCGCTTGATGTAAACCTTCACTGTAGCGTCGGCCGATCATGAGGCGCCCCGTGAACTCATCCACAATGATCACTTCGCCATCGCGAACAATGTAATCGCGGTCGCGCTGATATAGCATATGGGCGCGCAGCGCATTGTCCAGGTAAGGGATCTTCTGCCAGTGTTCCGGTCCATAGAGATTTTCGATGCCCAAGAGATGCTCGACCTTCTCCACACCTGCTTCGGTGAGCGTGACTACGCGCGCTTTCTCATCGACGACATAGTCTCCGTCCGGCTGCTTTGCTTCTACACTCGCCGGACTGCTGGGTTTCAGTTGCCGGACGATCATAGCGAATTCGTTGTAAAGGCTGCTGCTTTCCTCCGATGGTCCGGAGATGATCAGGGGTGTGCGCGCCTCGTCAATGAGGATATTGTCCACCTCATCGACGATGGCATAGTGCAGCTCCCGCTGACACATCTGGCTCAGGTCGAACACCATATTATCGCGGAGATAGTCAAAGCCGAACTCGTTGTTCGTGCCATATGTGATATCACAGTGATAGGCACCCCGGCGCGTGGTAGGCCGCAAGTATAGATAGCGATCATCCACCGCCTGATAGTCAGGGTCAAACTCAAATGAAGCTTCGTCGGGATGTCCCCCGCCAGCAGACTGGATAACTCCCACGGTCAACCCCAGTAAATGGTAGATGGGGCCCATCCACTGGACGTCGCGCTTGGCCAGGTAGTCGTTGACAGTGACCACATGTACACCATGTCCGGTCAGTGCATTAAGGGCTACCGGTAACGTGGCAACCAGGGTTTTGCCTTCCCCTGTGCGCATCTCAACCACGTTACCTTGGTGGAGAACGGCACCGCCGATGATCTGGACATCATAATGGCGCAGGCCGGTTGTGCGCACGCTAGCCTCGCGCACAGCGGCGAAGACCTGGGGCATAATGGCCTGCAGGAGTTCCTCTTCCAGCTTAAAAAGGTCGCGCCGCAGTCGCTGTACCTCTACCTCGAGTTGGCGACGCCTGTCACCGATAGCGACATCGCGCTCAACAGTGCGTGCGTGCAGCTCTTCACGCAATGATCGCGTGCGCTCGGCAATGTCTGCACGAAAGCGCGCCATCAGGTCCCGCAATTCTTCGTTGCTTTTGCGGCGCATTTCCGGCTCAAGCGCGTTCACCTCATCCACCAGCGGGATCAGACGCTTGATCGCTTTTTGACTTGGGTCGCCTAAGACGCTCAAAAGGACGTTCTTGAACATTATCCCTCTTTCGCTGCACCTTCCCGTTTGGCCGCCTGACGCGCGGCGTATTGAGTGGGTCGAATGCGCGCATAGTATCCAGCAGGACGCAGCAGCTTCTGTAGATCGTAGATGTGGCCAACCTGACGTTCGTAATCAGCCAGCTTGTACTCGTGGTCCATCACGATGGAGTCGAATGGGCAGAATTCGGCACAAAAACCGCAATTCATGCACACGTCGATGTCGATGTGGAACTCGGCTGGAGCGGTGAGAGGCTTGCCCTTTTCATCCTGGGCACGCACAATCCAGATGCATTGGGGAGGGCATACCCTGGCACAGATCCCACAAGCGGTACAGCGGATGACGTGCCGTGTTGTGTCTCCCTCCACCTGGATGTCGTAGACGAGAAACGGCAAGAAACGAAATGCCTCCGGAACAGGACGCTCCTGTTCAGGATATTGTACGGTGAACAGGCCACGCCCGCGCACGCTCTGCCGCGATTCCAGGGCTAGCTCGCTATAACGGCGAGGGAAGTACTTCAGGTCATCCAGGTATGTCTCGATGAAGTGTTTGAACGTTACTGCCAGGCCCTTTGCAATGCCAATTCCAAACATCAGCGATCCACCTCCCCCAGCACAATGTCGAGCGCACCCAGGACCACAATCACATCGGCAACTTTGAGCCCGCGGCACATCTCACTTAGGGCGGTAAGGTTAATAAAGGAGGGCGAGCGGACACGATACCGCCACGGATTGCTAGAGCCGTTGCTAACCAAATAGTATCCCAACTCACCTTTGGGATGTTCAATACGGGCGTAAACCTCGCCAGCTGGCACACGGGTTTGCCAAGCCTTTTTCCCTGTCTGAATCGGTCCCTTAGGGATTTGATCCAGTGCTTGGTTGAGGATCTTCACCGCCTCGCGCGCTTCCAGAATGCGAATCAGATACCGATCATACAAGTCGCCGTTGTGCAGTAGGGGGACTTTGAAGTCAAAGCGGTCGTAGATCGAGTAAGGTTCGACACGTCGGATGTCGTAGGGCAAGCCAGTCGAGCGCAAAATGGGCCCCGTGATGCCATAAGCGACTGCTTTTTCAGGTGTCAGAATGCTCACGCCCTTGAGGCGAGAAATGAGTATCTCGTTTTCATTAAGCAGCTGCTCGAACTCATCAAGTTTGCGTGGCAGTCGTTCACGTGCCAAATAACGGGCGCGCTCCAGCCAATCCTCGCTGACATCGTTTGCCACACCGCCAAAGCGCATGTAATTACACATCATGCGTGAGCCACTGGCTTCCTCGAACAAGTCCAAGATCAACTCGCGTTCTTTAAATGCGTACAAGAATGGCGTGAACGCAGAGCCCAGTTCATTCGTGAGGAAGCCAGCAAAGGACATATGGCTGAACACGCGGTTCAGCTCCGCCATGATGACCCTCAGGTATTCAGCGCGCTCGGGAACCTCAATACCCATCAGACGCTCGACTGCGATAGCATATCCTAAGTTGTTCCCCATCGCATTGAGGTAGTCCAAGCGATCGGTGTATGGCATATTCATCAGCCAGCTGTTGCGTTCGCCGATCTTCTCGTGATTGCGATGCAGGTAGCCCACCACAGGTTCGACATGTAAGACCGTCTCGCCATCCAATGTGAGCACCATCCTGAAGACTCCATGGGTGCTGGGATGTTGCGGCCCCACATTCACGACAATCTTGTCGGTCGAAATGTGGAGGTTGGGCAGATCTCGATAGTCCACCACGGGCAGTTCCTCTTCGGGGGGGCTCCATAGCTCGGGATCCCAATCCGCCCCGGGAGGATATTGCAATGGGTAAGACACATTGTCGTTATAAGGGGTGCGCGCTTCTGCAGACTGATAATGTCCAGCCGGCCAACGGCTGCCGAATGGTTTCACTGGCTCCTCATAGTAGGGCTCTCGCCAATCCTTACGCAAGGGGTGACCGTGGAAGCCCTCCCAAAGCAGAATGCGCTTCAGATTGGGGTGGCCGGTAAACCGAATCCCGAAGAGGTCCCAGACCTCACGTTCCTGAAAGTTTGCGCTGGGCCAGACTGGGACGAGGGAGGGTAGCTCGGGATTTTCTTCCGGAACACGTGCTTTGAGCACTAACGGCCCTCCGCCACGGCTGGTGGAGTACAGATGATACACCACTTCGAAACGGGGATCGCGGCCCAGGTAGTCCGCTCCAGTCACGTTTGAGAGCAAATCGTAATCCAGGTCTGGAGCGTCGCGGAGGTAGGTGGCCACTTCCACCAGACGAGCGGGCTGGACGACCAGTATGTCCTTCTCCGGTATCACGCAGCCATCACCTATCGCTTGGTTGAGACGCTCAGCCAGTGCCTGGGCGAAGGGGAGTGGTGTGATATCCCACACAGGCAGTTTGAATGCCTTATCAGATGGTACTGCTGAGCCCTGTTCCCCAGGGGAAGTTCCCTGCGCATAAGCGGCACGCTGCCTTGCCAGCTCCTCTTTAATGGCCGAAATACGACGAGGGTCAATCAAGTCGGGGCCGTGAAGTGGAATCGGGATCGCTTCGTTGCGTTCTTGTTTGCGATACCAAGGCACTTCGAAGATCGACTGGCGCTTGATTTTGTCCTGCAGGCGCAGAAAGCCCTCCAGCAACGCTTGGGGTGTAGGAGGGCAGCCGGGTATATACACATCCACCGGCAGGAACTTGTCAATGCCGGAGACAACATGATAGCCCTCTTTAAACGGACCGCCTGCGGAGGCACAAGCTCCCATCGCGATCACATACTTGGGTTCTGGCATCTGATTGTAAAGCCGCACAATCTGGGGCACCATCTTTTTGGTGACGGTGCCGGAGACAATTAGCAGGTCAGCCTGACGAGGAGACGGGCGCATCAATTCGGCGCCGAAGCGTCCCAGGTCAAACCGGGCGGCGAAGGTGGCCATCATCTCGATGGCACAACAGGCGAGCCCGAACGCCAGCGGCCAAAGCGAATACATGCGTCCCCAGTTATACACGAGATTGATCGGCGTGGCGAGCATATTGCGCCAATCGTCAGGTAGCATGAGGCTGTGTAATCGCTGCTCCGACGGTGAAGTCATCCTACGCTCCTCAGAAATCGACTGGAAAACGAACAAGCAGCTAATTTAATCGGTTGACAAGAGCTCAGCCGATATGTTAGACTGACATAGCGACGTACAAGCTTATCTTTCTGATCAGATGTGCTTGCGAATCCACCCACTCTGGCAATTGTAACATTTCCAAAGGCGGCAAGCAAAAAGGAGATACCGTTGCTCTCCCCGGGAGACAATACTATGAAAGATTGCTTTGGGCGCGTGATCAACTACCTTCGCCTTTCGGTTACGGATCGTTGTAATCTGCGCTGCCGCTATTGCATGCCGGAGGGGGAAAAAGGGCGAAAACTGCGTGAGCGCCTTCTCACGGCAGGTGAGCTTGAGAAAGTAGCCCGTGCTGCGGTACAGGTAGGCATTTGCAAGATCCGCCTGACGGGAGGAGAGCCCACCTTGCGCTCGGACATCGTGGAGATCGTTCACCGCCTGAGCAACATCCCCGGTGTCGAAGAGCTGGTGATGACCACGAACGGAATACGCCTAGCTCGGCTGGCTGTGCCACTGCGGGAAGCTGGGCTGCGCCGCGTGAACATTCATCTGGACAGTTTGAACGGCGCTCATGTGAAAGCGTTGAGCGGGAGCGATTGTCTACGGCGTGTGTGGGATGGCATCATCGCCGCTGAGCAGGCAGGCCTATCGCCTATCAAGCTGAATGTCGTTGTGGTGCACGGTTATAACGACCTAGATGTCGTCGAGATGGCTCGGCTCACTCTCCAATATCCATGGCAGATCCGGTTCATCGAGCTGATGCCGCTCGGCAAACCGGCACGGTTCGCCATAGAGCACTATGTCGCCAGCCAGGAGACACAGGCGCGCATTGAGCGTGCACTCGGTCCATTAGTGGTAGAGCCGATTTATAATGATACAGACATCTCCAGCTATCGACTGGTCGAAGGGAAGGGCCATTTGGAGTTCATCAGCCCAGTGAGCCATGCATATTGTCACCGTTGTAATCATATTCGTGTGACGGCAGATGGGTGTATTCGCCTGTGCCTGCTGCGGGATGAGGAGTGGAGCTTGCGGGACGGAGTTCGCTCAGATGATCCGGTAGGTGCGTTAGCCGATCTCTTCTCGCGTGCCATCCAGTGTAAACCATATGGCAGCCAATTGGCACGTGGCATCTTCCCCACCTCTCGCCCTATGGCGGGGATAGGGGGCTAGGTTGTGATTGTCTGGCTTATGCCGTCACATGCCCTGAAATACCTCGAGCAGGGGCAATACCACTTGCCAGAGCACTAAGCCACACACGAATATCGCGAGTAGGAGCACTCCCAGCATCAACCAGAGCCACCACCTACGACCACGTGTCTTAGCCGGCACTGCTGGCACACTCTCCCGCAGTGGCTCTGCCTGGACTATCATGGTCTCGTGGGCTTCAACCTGCGTCGTAGAGGCGGGGACGGCAGACTCCGGGGTCACTGGTTCGCCAATCCCGATTGCAGCGAGGCGGCTTTCCAGCAGGGATGGGGTTGTGCTTGACACTTGTACCAGCTCCCCATCAAGCACTTTCATCCCATCCAGAGCCGCTGGGTTGTTGGGGTTCGCTTTGAGTGCTTGCTGGAGACAGATACGCCGTTGAAGCGGATCCTCGACACAGCCGCTCAACCAGACCCAGGCCCAGTCGTTTTGGGGATCCTTCTCCAAGATCTGCTCAAGCAATGCGCGCCCTTTGGCCAGATCGCCAGCGTTCACTGCTGCCATAGCCTGCTTTAACAGAGCTTCTGAATCCAATGCGCTCATTTTGTACGCTCCTCATAACGGGAGATCCATTGTCCTTAGCTCCATCGTAGCATATATAGAGAGAGACAATATGTCAAGAGAGTGTCGAAAAACGTCTACATTATCCTCTTTTATTGCCCTATTTTCTTGCTAAAATCTGGGCGGCCAGGGGACTCTTTCAACACCCTCTATGTCAAGATACATTCTCTTGGCCTGCGGCGTGATCCCTAAACATGTTGGAGTGCCCCATAAGATAGGCAGGCGGTAAAAAGTGGACAAATTGGACGTTTTTCGAGCATCGCTTATGCGTTATTTGTCATGTATTGGGCATTGTGCTACAATGGCGAGCGGATATGGTTTGTTGGTATGTTGTGTAAAGCCCATCTAAAATGCATTTCCAGTAGGTAGTCAGGAGAGGAGGGAATCCCATGCCGCATGTTATTTCCACGCTTTGTACCCGCGAAGGGGATTGTGTTGAGGTATGCCCGGTTGACTGCATCGTGCCAGGAGACAAGAACGATCCGGTTTGGGGGAAGTACTTCTATATCGATCCGGACACCTGCATTGATTGCGGGGCTTGCGTTCCAGTGTGCCCACCACAGGCGATCTTTCCCCTGGAAGAGCTTCCCCCTGGTCACGAGGCAGATGCGGAAATGAACGCTCGCTACTTCCGCGAAGGGCCAGGTTACTGGGAGTTCAATTTGGAGGAGCAACGTCGCCCCCGTTAAGTCAGCTTGTCAGCTCCGATGCCTTCAGAACGCAGGAGCTGTCGGATCTTCAGGGAGGGCGGTGTCAAGCATAATGATGCCGCCCCTTCTTTTGTCTAACCATTGCGTCGCGAACTTGAGGGATGGAGTGTGAAGCAGCAGAAGCGCGTTATGGTCATTGTAGCCCATCCGGACGATCCGGAGTTTTATTGCGGGGGCACCATTGCGCGTTGGGTGCGCGAAGGGATGGAAGTTCGCTATCTGATCTTGACCAATGGCAACAAGGGCAGCAGCGATCCTACCATGACCCCTGAGCGTTTAGCGGCTGTGCGCAGGGCCGAGCAACGGGCAGCGGCACAAATCCTTGGCGTCAAAGAGGTGGTCTTTCTCGATGAGCCGGATGGGGAGCTACAACCGACTCTGCGATTGCGCCGGCAAGTGGTGCGTGAGATTCGGCGTTACCGGCCTGATATCATTGTGTGTCCAGACCCGGCGGCTTATTATTTTGATAGCGGCTACATCAACCATCCGGACCATCGCATCGCGGGCGTGGTGGCGCTGGAGGCGATATTTCCGGCTGCGCGTAATCGCATGTACCATCCGGAATTGTTGGCTGAGGGGCTCGAACCGCATGCGGTGCATGAGATCTACCTGGCTGGCAGCGTGCAGCCGAACCGATGGGTAGATATCGGCGATACGATCGAGCTGAAAATTGAGGCCATCAAGGCGCATACCAGTCAAATAAGTGATCCGGAGATTCTGGAGCGTGTACGTCAGCGTGCTTTGGATTTCGATCCATACGGCCGTCAGGTTTATCGTGAAGCGTTCCACTACCTCCATATTCGCTGAGGGAGAAGCGGCCCAGATGGAGAGCGCCCCATGAATGTAGCCATCGTGGGCACGTTTGGCCTGCATCGCAAAGGTACCGTGCGAGCACGTGCCTTGCCGTTGGCCCGCGCATTGGCGGCGCGTGGACATACGGTGCGGTTGCTTATTCCACCTTGGGATAGCCCTTATGACTCTGGGCGAGTATGGACGCAAGATGGAGTGCAGATCATTCACGTGAACCTCCCACCCCAATTGCCGGGTATCTTTCATGTTGGATTGACCCTTCGTTTAGTGCGACAAGCTATTGCATCGCCGGTGGACGTTATCCACTGTTTTAAGCCAAAAGGATATGCCGGGTTGACGCATCTCGTGCTATGGTGGTTGCGGTTTGCCGGTTTGGTGAAGCGGCAGCTGCGCCTGGTGGTCGACGAAGATGATTGGGAGCAAGCGTGGAACGAGCTGGAAGTGTATTCGCCTGTCCAGAAGCGCTTTTTTGCTTGGCAGGAGGTATGGGGATTGCGCCACGCGGACGCCATAACGGTGGCGAGCCGGGAGCTGATCCACCTGGCCGCCCAGACCGGTGTCCCGAATGAGCGCATCTTCTACGTGCCCAACGGGGTGTGGCCAGATGCATTTGCCGGATGCGCCACTCGACGTGCCACCGTATATAGGGAGAGGACGGACAACACACCCGTCTTATTGTTGTATAGCCGCTTTCTAGAGTTTCGGCGGGAGCGTATTGTGCGAATCTTTCGGCATGTGGTCGCGTACCGGCCTAAGGTGCATCTCCTCGTGGTGGGCAAGGGTTTACATGGTGAAGAGGAAGCGCTGGCTGAGCTGCTTCGCCAAGCCGGCTTGGGCGACAAAGTGACATTCGCCGGTTGGGTGGCTTGTGAGCAGCTAGCAGACTATTTCGCTGCGGCGGATGTGGCGCTGTTTCCCTTCGACGATACACCAGTCAACCGCGCGAAATGTTCGGTGAAGCTGGTGGAATTGTTGGCAGCCGGCGTCCCTGTGGTGGCAGATGCGGTGGGCCAGAACCGTGAATATATCCTGAATGGAGAGAGCGGATTGTTGGTGCAGCCGGAGGACGATGCTGCTTTTGCGGAGGCTGTATTGCGCCTGTTGCAAGATGAAGCTTTACGCGCGTGCCTGGGAGCAGCAGCGGCACAATATGTTCGTGACCGTTTCGAATGGCCGCGTCTGGTGATGGAGGTCGAACGCGCTTATTATGCGAATTAGAGAAGAGATGGGATAGGGGAGGAGCACCCTCACAAGTGGATGCGGACGGGGTGACAATGCGAGAGCGTTTGATCCTCCCTAAACAGGAGAACATCTGGGGGAAAATAACGTCTGCCTGCCAGGCATTTATCAGGTTGTGGTTGCCGCCAGTATTGTGGATGGTGTTGATCTTCTGGTTATCCGCACAGTCGCAGTTGCCTGGGCTGAGCGTCACCTGGTTGGACTGGCTGCTGAAGCACGCCGGTCATTTCGGCGGATATGGCGTGTTGGCATGGCTATGGTGGCGCATCACCGTGCAGTTCTTCCGGGATAGATATAGGGCGGCGGCCTTGGCATTTACAGGTGCGTTCTTATATGCCGTAACCGATGAGATACACCAGAGCTTTGTGCCAGGGCGTGATGCGAGCTGGCTCGATCTGGCAATTGATGCACTTGGGGCAGCGAGTGCTATGGGGGTGGTCTTGTGGAGACGTCTGGACAAGCGTCAAGTGGGAACGACCTGCTCAACCACGATGGTTGATCCCCGTTGAGCCTTTTGGGGAAAGGGGGGAACTGTAAAGGATACGGCTGTGTTTCAAGGACGGAACAGGGGGATGCATCGCAATGCATCCCCCTGTCTTCTTACAGAGGTGTTCGCTCAATCCGTGGCGAATTTGAAGATAGTGGTGGTTTGATAGGTCTCGCCGGGTCGCAAAACGGTGGACGGGAAGTTGGGCTTGTTGGGCGCGTCAGGGAAGTGCTGAGTCTCCAGGGCAAGCCCGTCACTCTGGCGATAGGAACGGCCGGAGGGACCGTAGAGCGTGCCATCCAGGAAGTTGCCAGCGTAGAACTGGATACCCGGCTCGGTGGTCCACACCTCGAGCACGCGACCTGAAGCTGGGTCGTAGAGGCGTGCTGCCATCATCAGAGACTTGTCGTCCGGTGATGGCCGGCTCAGTACCCAGTTGTGGTCATAACCGCGGCCGATGACGATCTGGGGATGATTCGAGCGCTGACCGGGACCGATCGCCTTAGGCACGCGAAAGTCGAAAGGCGTACCTTCGACCGGCGCCAGCTCGCCCGTGGGAATGAGCGTCTCGTCATCCGGGGTGTACTTGTCGGCATTGATCATCAGGATATGGTCGTAGATGGTGCCGCTGCCCTCGCCGCTCAGATTGAAGTAGGTGTGGTTGGTCAGGTTGACCACGGTCGGCTTGTCCGTGGTGGCTGTGTAATCCATGCGAATCTCATTGTTGTCGGTCAGCAAGTACACGACTTTCACATCCAGATTGCCGGGATACCCTTCCTCACCATCTGGGCTCAGATAGGTGAGCTCCAGACCGACGCCCTCGGCGCTGGTGATCTCTTTTGCCTTCCAGACCTGCTTGTCAAAACCTTTCAGACCACCGTGGAGTGCATTGGGTGGGTTGTTGATGGCAAGCGTGTATTCCACGCCGTCCAGAGTGAACTTGCCCTTAGCGATGCGGTTAGCATAACGTCCCGTGATGCAGCCGAAATAGGGGTTCTTGGTCTCATAGTCTTTGAGGTTGTCGAACCCCAACGCGACATTGGCCATATTGCCGAATCGGTCTGGCACTTTGATCGAGGTGATGATGCCGCCGTAGGTGATGACTTTGACCTCCATACCGTTGGCATTGGTGAGCGTGTATTCCTCAACGGCCACACCATCCGCCGTGGTACCGTATGGCTTCTTTTCGATCTTGCCTTCCGCCCTAAGAGCTGCTGGACCGGGCAGTACCATCGAAAGTGCCAGAGCCACCAGAACAGCTGCCGAAACGATGAGACTGATCCCTTTCATAGTGTTACCCCTCCTTTGGTTTATTATTAAACTTTAGATCGTTGCCACAACAATCAATGTTGGGCAGAATAGTGCCCTTCTACGGACGGTGAACCGTCTGGTTTCTGATTTGGTCTACTCTTGTTGGCCTTCGTGGACTTAATGTTTCGTATGCCATGTAGGGAATTATGAGGCTTCAAAGAGGAGGTGTATATCCTAAAGCCGGTTTGCGAGTCCACATCCCAATACCTTGTGCCGAGGACCTCCTGATCTCTTGCGCATCAGTTCTCGCCCCTTTTGTCAGAGAGGGGGGAAAAAACTTACAACCACTTAATCGGCATTGTTAGCGTTACCGTTATCGTTCCCGTTACCGTAAACAATATAACACAAATTGGGTAAGGTGTCAAGGGAAAAGTGGGGACAAAAACTTAAAATTTGCACACAAAGCTCCTTTCGCTCATGTTGCTGTGGCGATCATAGCATGTTATCATAGTTTTATTCTCTCTATGCTTGTGCAGCAAGACGGGAAGAAGTGCTCCAGAGACTGGAACAGCTGCGCGATCTCAATGCGCTGGAAGGCATGGCGCGTTTTGGCATCACCACTATTCGCGCCTATGGTATTTCCATGCCGAAGCTGCGCACTATCGCCAGGGGTATTGGCCACAACCACGGAATGGCGTTGCACCTTTGGGACTCCGGAATTCATGAAGTGCGCATACTCGCCACTATGGTGGCTGATCCACGTATACTCACCAAGGAACAAATGGAACGATGGTGCAGCGACTTTGATTCCTGGGATCTGTGCGACCAGTATTGCAACAACCTCTTCCGCAAGACGACTTTCGCCTGGCGGAAGGCGGTTGAATGGAGCGCACGCGACGAGGAATACGTCAAACGGGCAGGTTTCGTACTGATGGCATCTTGGGCAGTCGGCGATAAAACGAGCGCAGACGCGCGTTTCTTGGAATTTCTGCCCCTCATTCATCGTGAAGCAGCGGATGGCCGTGCCATGGTCAAGAAAGCGGTTAACTGGGCTTTGCCTCAAATTGGCAAGCGCAGCCGGATGCTTAACGACGCGGCTATTCAGACTGCCTTGCAGCTGCAACGGGCGGATTCCAAGACAGCTAGATGGATCGCAGCGGATGCCTTGCGTGAGCTGCGCAGTGCAGCAATCCAACGGCGCCTGAAGATGTGAGTCTCTACCTGAAATGGAACACTCCCAGATCGGGAAGGCGGTTGCTTTAGCACTTATCCCGGCTCACAACGAGGCAGGGCGCATCGGGTCCGTGGTTGCGGGTGCCCGGTTGAGCGTGCCCGTGCTGGTGGTGGACGATGGCTCGACGGACACCACCGCGGATGAAGCTTCAGCATCCGGCGCGACCGTGCTACGGCAGTCCCCTAATCAGGGCAAGGGGGCTGCCTTGCAAACCGGTTTCCGTTGGGCATTGCAGCAAGGTTATCCTCTGGTGGTGACGCTGGACGGTGATGGCCAGCATGACCCCCTTGAAATACCCCGTTTCCTGAATTGCTATAACTCTACCTGTGCCGATTTGATCATCGGTGCACGCGATTTTACCGGCATGCCGTTCAGCCGCTGTTTGGCTAACTCGCTGGGGCGCCTGCTCTTTTCTTGGGCATTGGGCTGCTATGTG
>JASFBB010000190.1:0-10272 GCA_036172345.1 Anaerolineae bacterium | reverse complement strand
GATGAGGAACCCTTGCCGTCTCGTGCTTGTCCTTGTGATGCAGCTCGTATTGTGGCTCACACCGACGATGGGGTGGCTGCAGGCATGGGCTCAGGGTCAGGAGGCCGCTGTGCCGCTTATCGAAACACACCGTGAGGGGTTGACTCTCACCTGGACGCTGCCGCCCTACCGGATGCTACCGATGCGGGTGGACGGCACGACGTACAGCCGCCTGGAGATGGAGGGCGTTCCTCCGGCCGGTGCGCCAGGCGCACCGCAGCTGCCGCTCTACAGCGCGCTGATCGGCTTGCCACCAGGGGCCACGGCACGCTTGGAAGTATCGGTTCTGGAAGTGGAGCGGGTACACCTGCCCCATCCACCTCTGCCCGTGCTCCCACCGCGTCACATCACGGGAGGGAAGGGCGCACTGCTGAGCGAGCTCTCAGAGCGCGATGAAACCATCTACGCTGCCGATGCTTTCCACCCGGCGGAGGCGGTCTCATTGTCAAGCCCGGCGGCGCTGCGCGGGCATCGCGTTGTGGCGCTGCGCATCTACCCGTTGCGTGTCAATCCGCTGCGCAAGGAGTTGGAGGTGATCCGCTATGTACGATTGGTGGTGCGTTTCAGCCGGCCGGCACCGGAGGGTACGTTATCCTGCCAGGCCGTCCCGGATGACCCGGTGAGCCAAGCGCTGGCGGGTACGCTGCTCAATCCCGAAGCGGTCGGGTGGGCGGATTCTACACCCTCACGCGGCAGGGACGCGCCGGTGCCGCAACCGGCCACCGTGGGCGCACAGGCGAGCAGCGGGCAGATCAAAGTGCTGGTCGGCGCGCCGGGTCTATATGCGCTCCGCTCCAGTGCTCTACAGGCGGCCGGCGTTCCAATTGACAGCATCAACCCCGCTACCTTTCGGATGACATACGGCTATCCGCGCCAGGAAGTAGCGATCCAGGTCGAAAGTACGCGCATCCTCTTCTACGCCGCGCCTCATTTCAGCCGCTACACGGATACAGATGTTTATTTCCTGAGCTATGGGGATGCGTCCGGCATGCGCATGGCCACCCGCTCCGGCGATCCGACCGGCCTGCCCGATGGAGTTGCGCGCCGCACGGTTATCGCTGAGCAGAATCGCTACTATGATTCGCACTACGCTGCACGTGACGGGGATTACTGGTATTGGGACAAACTGCAGCGGCCGGACCGCGTGTCTGCGAGCTACCCTATCACGTTGAGCGCACCGCGCACCGATATCCCCGCGACGTTGACCGTCTGGCTGCACGGATACACCAACCCCCCGAGCAATCCTGATCATCGCGTGCGTTTCACCTTCAACGGCGGCACCGTGGGCGAGCAGACCTGGGACGGCGCCAGGGCGATCACCGCCACCTTTACCGTCCCGGGCAGTCTTCTGCGCGCTGGCGACAACCAAGTAGGATTGTCGCTGCCCGGGCTGAACGGTGTGACGGTCGAGGGCACGTGGCTGGACGCCATCGCGTTGCGCTATGCCACGCGCTACATCTCCGGTCAGGTAAGCGTACAGGGCGAGGCCGGCCGCGAGCGCTATGTCTTCACCTTGAACAATCCCGGTTCGCATCGCCTTTATCTGCCGCTCATCCAGAAGGCGGCGGGCTCCACCGCGGCCCAGGAGTCGGCTGTGCTGCAAGCGGCCGCGAACTCTGTAGCGGTGTATGACATCACCCAGCCGCTACAGCCGAAGATTGTGGCCAATTTCCAGTGGGATGGCAGCACACTCACCATCGGTGATGCTGACACATCAGCAGCTGAGTATCTGATTGTGCCGGCCGGTCAGGAGAAGGCGCCGCTGGCTCTGCAGCCGGTCAAGAGTGTGGACACGCCCTCAGGCGGCGCCGATTACATCGTGATCACCCATCCCAACTTCAGGGCGGCGGCGGATCGCCTGGCATCTCATCGCGCACGCCAGGGCCTGCGTGCTGTCATCGTGGACGTGGAAGCAATCTACGACACCTTTGGTGCGGGTCGCGTTGATCCACAAGCCATCCGCAACTTCCTGGCCCACGCATACTCCGCTTGGCCGCGGCCGGCGCCCTACTATGTTGTGCTGCTGGGCGATGGCAGCTATGACTTCAAGAATCACAGCGGTTATAACCCGTCCACATATATTCCCCCTCTCTTAGCGGATGTGGATCCGTGGTGGGGCGAGACTGCGACGGACAACCGTCTGGTGACCCTGACAGGAAGTGACACCCTGCCCGACTTGCTCGTCGGCCGCCTGCCAGCGAATACATCGGCCGAGGCAGGCGCGATGGTGGACAAGATCATCGCCTATGAAGCGAAGGGTGTGGAACCCTGGTTCCTGACGCAGCTCATTGTGGCCGATAATCCGGATGATGCAGGTAATTTCTATGCTGAAGGAGACACAGCGTATACTTATGCCGGTGCACCTTTCAGCCCGGTGCGGCTCTACTATGGCAAGCCGGCTACCCAGCCGTATATGTATTCCGATGCAAATACCTTAAGGAGCGCACTCGTGAATCGCATCAACAACGGCGTCGGATTGGTGACCTACTTTGGGCATAGCTCGTGGCATCAATGGGCGGTCGAGAATCTGTTTCACATCGACGATGTCGCCCGGTTGGACAATCGGACGCGCTTGCCGGTTGCCTTGGAGATGAGCTGTTTCACTGCCTTCTTCCATCATCCCCAATATGCCACCTTAGATGAAAGTCTGGTGCGTCGCTCAGAGGGTGGTGTCGTCGCTGCTTGGGGCAGCACTGGTTTGGGAGTGACGCTGGGCCATAGCCGCCTGCACCACGGCTTTTATGCCGCTGTGCGCGCTGGTTCTGGGGGTGCTCGGCTGGGCGCCGGGACGCTGGCTGGCAAGCTGGAGGTATGGAGCAGCGGGGTCGACCTCGACCTGCTGGACACTTTCACCTTGCTGGGCGACCCGGCCACGATCGTGCGCTTCAACGACCTGCCAGAGTTTCAGCGCCTCTTCCTTCCAGTGATACGCCGGTGAGATACAAAGCCAGGGCGGGGAAGATTGTCGACAGATTGAGATATCGGACAAGAAAGCCTAAGACGAGATTAGGAGGAGATCCAATGCATCGAACAGGACGATTCGCCTTGATCCGTATCGGTTTGGTGGGCTGTGCACTGGTTATGCTGCTGGTGATGAGCTTGCTTTCGCCCTCAACACCGGCGCCCTCATTGGCGGCCGGGTTCACCCCGAGTGTCGAGCCCACCCGTCCGCCACAGCCTACTGCCACGCCTGAGGAGAAGAAGGAGAAACCCCAGCCCTGTCCCCCGTCCGCCATCCGCGGCACAGTCACCGATCTGTGCTACGGCGAACCGGCGCGCGGGGTGAAAGTTTCCATCAATGGGGCTGTGGTCACGACGGACAGCTTTGGCACCTATTCGATCACCGGACTGCCGCCGGGGGAATACCATGTCACCGTGCTGGTGGACCCTGCCTGGCAGCCGTCTTCCGAGACAGTCTATCTCGGTTGCGATCAAGTTGCCATTGTCGATCTGACGTTTAACTCGTGCCTGCCGCCGCCCGCGCCCACGGCCACCGAGGTGGCGCCGCTCATCCCGGTGACCGGCGCGGCGCCCGGCGAGCAGCTGCCGGCCGGGTTGGTTGCCATAGTCGGTCTGGCGTTGGTGCTGCTGGGTATGATGTTGTGGATGGGCAACCGGCGCACCTCGCGGGGGTAGGTCCTGGGCCAAGGCAGATTTGTGGGACATTCCTTTTTGCGTCCGAGCCGCGACCGTCAGGGAGCGATATCGCGGCCACTTGCTCGCACGCGACTCGCTCAGGCCACTTGCTTACGCGTGCGGCTCGGTTGGCCATTGGCTCGCGCACGCCGCTCGGTCGGACGAAAAAAAACCTAGCCGCGAAGCGAAGAAAGGGAGCATACCTTCGGCGCGCATATAACTTGACATAATATATTTCGAAGGCAGGCAACTATGACGCCGGGGGCGTGGGGACCCGTATGTCCACGGCATTACGCCGGGTCATTGGCTCCTACCTGTTAGGTTGGTTTGCCAAGGGTATCGCTCAGTGTCCGCGCACGCGCACGGCGTGACGCCAGGCGTCCAGCTGGGGACGGAAGTGCAGGTAGAATGAGACCACGCCGTAGTAGATAGGATAGATGAGCGATAAGTAAACGATGGTCGAGTCCGGCTGCTCCAGCTGCAGGGTGATGATGCAATACGCCACAAACCACAGAGCGGTCATAGTCAGGTTGAGGCGGCGCAGCACGGGCGTGCGCGATGGGTAGATGTACTTGATGGGGATGAAAACCATCACCGCCAACATCAACAGGATAAGCGCATTGACCACCGGTTGTCCGTGCAGCACGTACATGTAAAACACGGCGATGTTCCAGTAGGACGGAAAGCCGGTGAAATAGCCGTCGTCGGTTTTAGCCGCCTTCTGGCAGAAGCCATACGCTGAAGCCATCAGCACGACCGGCAACACGGCCAACCAGGCGCCAGTGACCAGCTCGAAGCGCCAGGCGAAGAAAATCGGGATGAACGTGTAGGTCAGGTAATCGGTGATGTCGTCCAATTTGCGCCCGTCGAAGCGGGGTGTCCACACAACCACCTCCCAGCCACGTGCCAGCATGCCGTCGGTCGAGTCGATCCAGAGCGCGATGCCCAGGAAGATGAAGACATCCCGCGCGTGGCCCTCTGCTGCGGCGATGATGGCCAGCAGCGCTGCAACCAGCCCTAGTGCAGTATAAAAGTGCACCGCGTAGGCGCGTAGCGTTGCCAGTCTTGCGTAGGACAATTTTGACCACCCCCTAACATGAACAACGCTGTTCTTTACCCCACCAAAGTATACAATATGATAATTCATCTAGCTCGCAATGGCAATCTGTGGCCTCTAGGGTGGTGACCGCTTCTTGTATGCTACCCCTTAATCCTGATCAGCGGGGAGTATTGTGCTAAAGTGGTGAAGAAAGGGAAAGAAGGCGGTCAGATTGTAGCCCCGCTAGGGTGTCCCTTCACAAGGGCAAGGTAATTTCACACCCTTCTGCAATGGATTTTTCAATTGCGCAAGCTATCTCTAGGGAACGACGCCCGTCCTGGCCGGAGACCAGCGGTTCCTTGTCGGTGAGCACGCATTCGAAGAAATGTTCAAGCTGGAGTTTCAACGCTCCGGCAGTCCGACCGTAGATTTTGGGCCAGTGGCGCGTTTCGGGCATCTTCCAGCCTTCGGTGTCCACGGCATACATGTCCATCGGCACGAGGTTGATGTTGATCACCCCTTCTTCGCCGATCACGTTCATGCAGACATCCCCAAAACCTCCCCAGCTGGGTGGCTGACTCCATTCGCGCCAGCGTGCGGGATATCCCCAGCCAGTCTCGACGATGCCCAAGGCGCCATCTTCGAACTCAAACAGCCCCCAGGAATAATCCCATGTCCCCAATTCTCGTTGTACTTTGCCGTGCAATGCCTTTCCGAAAACCTTGACCACCTGCTTGGGATGATACCACAGGATCAGGTCGATATCGTGCACGGCGATGTAATTCGTGACGCTGGTACGGCCGCCCAATCGCCGCGCCTCATGGATGGGGGCATTGCGCCGTGCGTAGGCCGAAAGCAATCTGCCGAGGGTTCCTGCTTCGAGAGCCTCTTTAATCTTGACATAAGTGGGCTCGAAACGCAGGATGTAACCTACCATAAGCTTGACATTAGCTTTCTGGCAAGCTTCCAAAATTGTGTCCGCTTCTTCCAGGGTGCGAGCTAGGGGCTTCTCCAGAAAGATGTGCAGTTTTCGTTCGGCAGCCTGGAGCACCGGGTCTACGTGGTGCGCCTCCGGGGTGGAAATGATAACCGCGTCCAGTTCTTCTCCTTTAAGCATTTCGGTGTAGTTGGCGTATGCTCTGGCTTGATACTTTTCGGCCAAAGCTTGGACGCGCTCCTTGTCTGGGTCTGCGGCGCAGACGAACTCTGCATAGGGGCAGTAGTAACCTATCTCCGCATGCAGTGCTCCCATGAAACCGGCTCCGATTACCCCAAACCTTACTCGTTGCATAAGCTCTGTTCCTCTCCTGCGATTGAGCTGATTCGGCGTATTGCCTCGTGATAAGGCCTGTAGTCCAGCTGAGGCCTGGGGTCAAAAGCTAGATAGAGTTCGATGACACCTTTTTCGTTGCGACGGCTCTTGCGTGCAGCAACTAACCCTTCGATGACGCGGCTCTGGGAGCGGAATCTGCGTATGCCGCGTTCCACGGTTTCTTCCACCTCAAAGGGGGCCAGGATTGCTCTATTAGCACGCAAGGAAAGGTCACGACCGCTAATTAGAGCATCTTCTGGAGAAAAGTCCCCCCAGACGGCATACTGGAGGCAAGAACGCACCGGAGGGGCTAATCCCCAATCGGCCAGTATATTGTCACCGACCTGAGGAGCGTCGTAGGCGCCGATGCGATACACCGACTCGTGGTCGATGTGCTCGCGATATCCGTTAGGCATCAAGACGCGGGTGATCTTCAATTTGCGTAACGCCTGGATGGTTTTCGGAAACGTCCCTTCTGCATTCCACGGCATCAACCATCCTATGTGAGGCGCCACGCTGAAGTCTGGGTAGTCGAAACGGACGATATTCTCTGCAGCGATGCCCAGTTCAGCATATGCGGCCAGCGTCTCCTGCCGGCGCGTTGCGACGATAGTTGCCTTTTCTTCGGGGGTGCTGAATCCGGCGCAGCCATTACAGTATATGAAAATGTACACCGACCCTCCATGATCTTGGATTGCTATGATCGCATATCCTGCACCCAATAGACCATCATCGTCATGCGGACAGAGCACGACGACCCTTTCATCTCCCGCTTGCCATCCTGGAAAAAGCAACGAGATGTTGTCGCTGTGCACTCCGCGCTCCAGGTCGAAATACGATAAATTGCTTGTGTGATGCATACTCGCCTACGCGCTCCTCAGGTCTTGAACCGGTGTGTTACACTTCTTGAAACTCTTCCACCAAGATGGGAGGCACCCATTCTTCAGGCACACGTTCGTCTATGTCCAGTTCGACAAGGATATCCAGAGGGCTTGCGAGTGCCTTCTGTCTCCTCTCGATGAGGTCGAAGCGGTCTTCGTCGCTGCTGCCCAAGCGAGTAGGCAGGAAGGCCATCTTCTCGTAGTAGAGGCTGTCACCTGGCACACGGATGACACGTTGTGGGTTGGGTGTGGCAAAGGTGTACACAAGGGGGCGGCAGCAATATGCCCAAGGCCCCCAATTTAGATACATATAGGGCTGCTCCACTCGAGCCAGGCCCTCGGAGTAGCGCGTATAGCTCAGTTCCAAGTTTATGGCGGCCAAGGCGCAGGCGAGCTCACGATTGTAGAAGGCAAACCAAGGGGTATCTGCCTCAATGATCAGGGCACGTGTCGGGTGGCGCGGACACTCTTTGATCACCACACTCCCGATCTTCCCGTCGGGTTTCTTCCAAGCGAACTCGCGCACCACGTTATGATTGAGCACGATCTCGCCATTGCGCAGGGCGATCGTATCCATGTCCTTGAGCACGTGGGTAGAGGAAGTCATTAGGATATACGGGTTGTAGGCGTAGAAGGTATAGGTGACAGAGACCTGTACCTCATCGTACAAAGGCATGGCCCCCCAGCGCTTGGTCATGAAAAAGATAGGTCCACTCAGAGTCCGGTGACCGGGAGGCGGGTTCCAATCCGATGCATGCATCCAGGTGCGAGGTGGAGCGTAGACATCCGGGTTCCAGTGCAATGCTCCGTTCGTTTCCAGGTGGTGGTCAAATGTCACATTGACACCCATCTTCAGGAAAATTTCATCAATCGCCCCACTAAGGGGATGAAGCTTGGTCCGGTAGTAGGAGTTCTCGATTGTCAGCCCTACTCTTTCTCCACTGATCTTAAGGTCAGAGGGGTAATGGGGTGTTAGTGCATTCGGGTTACCATAGAAGACCAGATACACTTTGGAAGAATGTGCCGGAACATCCGCCAGGAAAGCGACTTCGCAAGTCGTGGTTGGCTGGCAGTGCTCGTCGGCAAATGCACCCCAGGTGGACACACCGTAGACCTGGCAGGGCACTTCTTCGGCGATGCCACTCTCCGGATCGATTGCCACAACGCGGATTTCTCGTGGTGGATCGGTCAACCGATCAGCATAGAGGCCCAAAGTCAAATGCACCGGCTCTTTTTGCCTGGCAATGCCTTCCGTTTCAGTAAGTGTGACGCTGGCATAGTATTTCCAGTTTCTGTCCCAATAGCCCCCTTCGGCTGGCGCAGGGAAGGATTCCGCCAAAGTCACTTCCTTACCGTCCTCGGCACGCAGATCCAGCTCGATGCGGTTTGTCGAATTGTTCTCCCATTCGACGCGCACAACGATTTCTGATCTCGCTTTGCCAAGTATGGTTTTCTGCGCACTAAAGTTACCGTCATTGAAGACCCAGAAGTCACGCGTGCGCTTGCCGTTGACCAGGACACGCTGGACGGTGCAATTGTTGTCTGTATGCACTGCCAGCTTGAGGTGATAACAAGGGTGTCTCGGCATGGGAAACGAATAGGCGATAGCTTCCATCGTGGGATTGGACATCGAAAACCTCCTGACTTGTGTGTATTAGGACATGCTTATCGGGTACTGGCCGTATTGGTGAGCTGCCTCAAACAGCGCGATTGCGTTCTCAGGGGGGACGTCGTCCTGGATATTGTGCGCCGGCGCCAGGATGTACCCTCCTCCTGGTCCAAAAGCCTGGATGCGGCGTTTGACCTCCTCTCTGACATCTTCCACAGACCCATAAGGCAAGACTCGCTGCACATCGATTCCACCGTGAAACACGATCCGCTTCCCAAAACGTTTCTTGAGCGCATATGAGTCCATACTCTTCGCCAAAGGCTGTACGGGGTTGATGACATCTACACCTGCATCGATCAAGTCTTCCAGGATATCCGAGATGGACCCACAAGAATGTAAGAAGACTTTGGCCTTGGTCTTCCCCTTAATCGTTTCTACAAGGCGTCTGTGGCTGGGCTGCAGCATCTCGCGATACAAAGCGGGAGAGATGAGCGACCCGACCTGCGTCCCATAGTCGTCGGACGTCTCTACCATCTGCACATAGGGGCCAACAATTTCTATGTAGCGCTCCATGACAGCGAGTTGAAACTCCAAGACCTTCTCTATCAGGCGGAGGGCAAATTCCTTGCTTACTAACAAATCCATCAGGAACTGTTGTGGACCGCGCAGCCATTGTGCTTGCTCGAGGATCCCTTGGCCGATGGCTGACGCCACCAGGGCATAGTCGGTATTCTCATATAGATATTGGACCTCTTCCGCCAGGCCGCGATATCGTCCGGGATCATAGGGATCGGGCCAAGGATAGGTTTCCAAGTCGGCCACGCTGGCCTCGGCCAACGGAGGATTAACCATTTCCGCATAGTACACGATCCGTCCCAGACGTGCGGAGTAATGCCCCACCTTGCGTTTGGTGATACCCCATTCATCCGTCCACGCCCCGTCTGGGTGAACGATCGTTTGGAAGCCGTCCGGTGGACGCAAGCTCACACGCCGGAAGTCCACATCGAAACGTGTCAAGATTTCCTCACTGACTTTTGCTACTAGGAACCAATCGTTGACTGCTGGTTCCTCGCGCATCCTTAGGTGCTCCAGGAGATTGCGGTAAGCCCCCTCGGTGAAATAAGAAGCCCAGCCATGGAGATCAATGGGTACTCTGTCTGGTTCCCTGTGGTTCAGGGCGAGAAGTGCCCGTTCCCGGTGGCTCAATTGGGCCATTTTCTTCTCTTCCCTCTGGGTCGAGGAATTGAAAATGGTGCACCTGTAGCGCTCCAGACAAGCGGTTTCACGATAGTTCCTATCGTACTCCCCCGGCGACAAGACCCTTGACCATGAAGCGCCAAACTGGTACTACGAGAAGGATGGTAGGAATAAGCCCAATCGCAATGCTGGAACTTAGTAAACCCCAGGTCACGTCCGGGTTCCAGGAGACGGAAGCCAGGATTACAGGGAGAGTCCTCACTTCACGCGCCGGGGTGATGAGCAACGCAAAAAGGAACTCGCTATACGAAATCATAAAGGCGAACAGTCCCGTCCCGATTAAGCTGGGCAACGCCAAAGGGACGGCGACGCGCAGAAGAGTTTGCAATGGGCCACAGCCGTCGAGCTCAGCGGCTTCTAGGATCTCGCATGGGATGCTGCGGAAATACAGTGTCAAGATCAGAATGGTGAAAGGCAAAGTGAGCACAGCGTAGATGGCAATCAGTGCCCAATAGGTGTTCAAAAGTCCCAGTTGTTGCACGATGGCATAATAGGGCAC
>JASFBB010000189.1:0-8587 GCA_036172345.1 Anaerolineae bacterium | reverse complement strand
CGTTTCGATCTCTACCAACACAATGTCACCCGGCACGCCATAGGGCACAAACACGACGCGTCCCTCATAACGACCCAGCGCCGGCCCCCCATGCGCCATAGCAGAGAGCTGTAACTCGATGCGCTCACTCATAAGGCCTCGATCGCTGCACAAGCGGGGTTTTCACACTCCAGGGGCTCGATAGTCGCAATGAGATCGTAAGGGGTTGCTGCAGTGACGCGTACATCTAGCCAGCTGCCAACAGGATGTTCCTCCTGGATGAGCACGAATCCATCCACCTCAGGTGCATCGCGATAGGAGCGCGCTACAGAGATACCCTCGTGGGCGCCTTCGAGCAGGACCTCCAACCGCCTGCCCACTTGCGCCTGGTTGCGCGCCAAGCTAATAGATTGCTGGAGTTCCATAGCCTGCTCATAACGCGCTCGCTTGACCTCTTCAGAGAGCTGCCCCGGCAGCTCATACGCAGGTGTACCCGGCTCACGCGAGTAGGGGAAAATGCCAACGCGATCAAATTGTACTGTTTGCATAAAGTCCAATAGAGCTTGGAATTCTTCCTCTGTCTCGCCGGGATAGCCTACGATCAAACTGGTTCGCAACGCAATGTCAGGCATGGCCCGGCGCAGGCGTTCGACACACCGGATCAACCCGGCCACGTCGTGCGGTCGCCGCATACGGCGCAACACAGCGGGATGCCCATGCTGCACCGGCAAATCTAGATAGTGACACACTTGCGGATGAGTTGCCATGACCTCGATCAGCCGTTCGCTGACTCGTCCAGGATAGGCGTACATCAGGCGTAGCCAACGCAGTTCCGGCACCACCCGCAGGATCGCCTCGATCAGCGTGGCCAACCCCTCACGCTCACCGCGGTCATGGCCGTAGGCGGTGGTGTCCTGGGCGATCAAAATGAGTTCCCGGATGCCTTGATCCACCAGCCCGCGCGCCTCACGCAGAATCGCTTCACGCGGTCGGCTGCGCGCCGGCCCCTTGATCGTGGGAATAAGACAAAAAGCACAATGAGCTGAACATCCATCGGCGATTTTGATATAGGCGCTGGCACGCGGTTGCCGCCCATTCAATCGGGGTATACTCCCATCGGAGGATGCAGGTACCGACTCAAGCACATGAACGACAGGGGTATCACGCCGAATCGCCCGCCACACCAGCCTCTCGAGCACCAGAGGGATATCGGCCCAGCCGTGCGTTCCGATGATCGCATCCAGACCGAGCACAACGCTAGCCAGCTCAGCGCCCCAAAGCTGTGCCAGACAGCCTGCGGCAATCACTTGCTGGCCCGGACGTCGATGTGTTATCAACATGCGCAAAGTGTCAATTGCTTCCTGCCGTGCCGCCTCTAGAAAGCCACATGTATTTACGATGACGAAATCAGCACCTTCAGGATGGGCAACCAGACGATAACCGCACTGCACCAGCCGAGCACTGATGCCCTCGGAGTCCACTTGATTCTTGGGACAGCCCAGAGTGATCACGTGGAATCGATCACGCTTCTTGTGTCCCGTTCTCGTCCGCCCGCCGGCTCGCTTCATAATACCTCCCAGATATCGCCTGGACTTTGGGCCACCACGACAGAAGCTCCCAATGCCCGCCCAATCTCCTCAGGGGTCAGATCGTCCAGAGTCATCCGACCTGTGGAGTCGAGCATCACGCGCGGTAGCAACAGGAGATGGCTCCGCACCCCGGCGCCACGCAGCTGCTCGATCACGTCCCGACCAGTCAACAGTCCGGAGACCGCCACATTGCCTCCATACCAGTTATTGAGGACAGGAAATACGGTGATCCGTCTGCCGACAAGTGCTCCCATTTCGGCGCACACTTTCTGCAAAATCGGAGCAGCCATCTGGCCGCACACCACAATAATCTCCGCTTTTTCGCGGCTCTTGCTCTGTACTCCTCCTAAGGGTTGCTTTTCCCCTGGGGTCGCCTCTTGCGCCCCCGAGTGAGCGGCGCGGAGTCGTCTGCGCCGAATGCGCGCTTTCAATTGCCCCCACTCGTCCAAAAATCGGCGTACGAGCCCAACGCCGTTTTCCAGCTGGGCAAAGCCGTCATATTCTCTTGCGGGCGGGATCGGCTTTCCAGCCAGCAAATACCACTCATCCGAAGGATATACCAACGTCACGCCGAACCGTTCCCGGCAGCACCTTTGCCATGGCCGCACCTGCTCTAGCAGCCGCGCTGCCTCCTCTGAAGAATACGCGCGCAATCCCGGAGCGTGGTAGCGGGTCAATCCTACGGGCACGACAGAAACCGAGCGGACAGCCGGATATAATGCTACCAAATCGGTTAGACTACGTTCTAGATGAGCGCCATCGTTGACGCCTGGGATAAGCACCAGCTGGGTGTGTATTTCAATGTGTCGTTTGGCCAACCAGCGCAATTGTGCCAAGATGTCCGGCGCATCCGCCTTACCCAACATACGACGACGCAACTCCGCTTCGGTGGCATGCACACTCACGTACAGCGGACTGAGATGTTGCTGCTCGATGCGTTGCCAGTCCTCCTCCGTCAAATTGGTGAGCGTGACGAACTGTCCGAACAAGAAGCTGTACCGATAGTCATCATCTCGGATGTATAACGCACGGCGCATCCCGCGCGGCGATTGAACTACAAAACAGAACTCACAGTGGTTAACGCAGTGGCGGATGTCTGTATCAAAGGTGGGATGCACAAAGGAAACCCCCACAGGTTCCCCAAACGTTCGTTCTGCTGCCAAGCGCAAAGTTTCATTGCCACGTCGCACCACAATTTCGACGTGAGGCTCGCCGATGTAGTAATTGAAATCGATCACATCGCGGAGAGGGTTGCCATTCACCGCAACGACCACATCTCCAGGTTGTATGCCCAATCGCGCCGCCAAGCTGTGAGGTTCGACATCACATACACAACCACCCCTCATGTTGCTCAGCACAGCTTCTCTTATGTACATATCCACGTCAGTCCTCAGGATCTGCAGATGCGGGGTACAAACGGGTACGTCCACAGGTGAGCATCACTCAACAGAAAGTTGCTTATGGATGCGCGCCCACCTTTGCGTGGACTATCTCCAGCACTTGCGTGAGCATCTCTTCGACGCTGAGATTGCCAGTATCAATCACGATGGCATTCTCAGCAACGCGCAAGGGTGCCACGGCACGATGGCTGTCCAGGTAATCGCGCTGGCGCATTGAACCGAGCACTTCCTCATAGGATATCTCCTCGCCGCGTGTGTGCAGTTCGAGATAACGACGGCGCGCGCGCTCCTCGACGGGAGCACGTAAAAAGATCTTGAGATCAGCGTCTGGCATCACCTCGGTGCCGATATCCCTGCCCACCATCACCACATTACGGGTTAGACCGATTTGTCGTTGACGCTCCCGAAGCACACCTCGTACTCCTGGATGCGCTGCTACAATGGATACCACCTGATCTACCTCAGGCTCGCGAACCGCCGACGAGATGTCCACCCCATTGACGAACACGGAGCAGTGTTGACCACTCTCATGGGTTGGCGATGCCACTTGGATATCCAACTCTTCAGCCAGTCTGGTCACCGCCATCTCATCGTGCACGTCGACGCCACGCTGCAATGCTGCCCAGGCGAGAGCACGGTACATAACGCCTGTATCAAAGTACAGGTAGCCCAGCTTGGCAGCAAGCAACTTGCCCAATGTGCTCTTGCCGGCAGCCGCTTCACCATCAATCGCGATGCAAATGGTGTTTTTTACTGTCATTTTGGGATTGAAGTTGTCTTTTTATCTCTGACAGCTGAGCGATCTCCCTCGCGTGCAAAAGACGCCATTCCCCTGGTTTGAGCTTGCCCAGTTGAATTGGTCCGATGCGGACACGGATGAGCCGCTTCACCGGATGTCCCAACATCGCAGCAATGCGACGAATCTGGCGTTTGCGACCCTCATGCAACACGACTCGCAGCCATGTTTGATTGGGCTCTCGATGCAGGATGGTCACCTCAGCCGGAGCGGTACGTCGGCCGTCCAGGAAAACCCCTTTGCGCCACTTGTCCAGAGTTTCTTCCTCTGGACGTCCCACGACGCACACGCGATACTCCTTCGTGTGTTTATAGCGTGGATGGGTGAGGAGATTAGCCAACTCGCCGTCATCGGTGAGCAACACTAATCCTTCACTGCGCAGATCGAGCCGCCCCACCGGATAGAGGTGCCCGACAATGGGCACCATCTCGCGCACCGTGGTGATGTTCTTGCTACCGTCGCTGCGCTCGTCTGAGAGCACCCCGCGTGGCTTGTATACGATGGCGTAGGTATACCCCTGCTCGACCTGTACCAGATTGCCATCCACCGCGACACGATCGCGCTGCGGATCCACTTTCTGTCCCAGATGGGCAGGTTGGCCATTGACCGTCACACGCCCTTCTCTGATTAACTCCTCACACGCCCGACGCGAGCCATATCCCGCACGCGCCAGCAGCTTTTGGAGCCGTTCTTCCATAAACAAGATTCTCACTCTAAATTTCAAGCTCGGCCAAGGAATATATTATATATTGTAGGTTATCATTCTACGGCTCGCAACCCCGCGGATAGCGGGTCCGCGAGCTTCCCAAGAATTGGGCAGGTGGGCAACGGCATCCTCAGGACAGACCCGTAGGAGGTGCTAGTGATTGCTGAACAGGGTGATCCCATGTGCTGGCCACCCTCTACCATCAGATCAAGTTTCCTGAGCGGCCGCCTGTAGCAAATGCCATTCGGCCGGGGGACTGCCTCTGTATTTCCGCGACAAAGCGACCATTACCCAGCCACCCGCCAATGGGCTTACCTGCGCCACGTGCCACAATGATCTAACCACTTTCACGCTGTACGAAGCGAAGCAGGTAGAGTTCCCCAGCGGCGCCGTGATCGACAGCGGCGACCCTAAAACCAATTTGTGCATGACTTGTCACCAAGGGCGCGAGTCGACGGTGAGCGTCAACCGACTGGTGAAGGATTTACCGCTTGACGAGGTCTCAGACAAGCTGAGATTTCTCAACGTGCACTACTTCGCTGCCGGTGCGACGCGCTTCGGCACGCAGGCCAAAGGCGCCTATGAGTATGAAGGCAAAACATATGTTGGGCTCTTCGCACACGTTCCGGAATTCTCCAACTGTGTCAACTGCCACCCTGCCCATGGGCTTCAGGTGAGGGTCGAGGCATGTGGCAAGTGTCATACGGGTGTGGCAAGCGAGGAGGACCTGGCCAACATTCGTATGTCCACCACCGACTATGACGGTGATGGCGACATCACAGAGGGAGTGGCAAGCGAAATCGCTACGATGCGCGATCTCCTGTATTCTGCCCTGCAGAATTACTCAGCCGCGAAGACGGGTGCGCGAATTGCTTATCACCCCGGCGCCTATCCTTATTTCTTCACGGATATCAACAGCAGCGGCACGGTTGATGCCGATGAGGCCAGGCCTGACAACGCTTTCAATAAATGGACGCCACGCCTCCTCAAGGCAGCTTACAACTTCCAATATGCCACTAAGGATCCAGGTGCTTTTGCCCACAACGCCAAATACATCCTGCAGGTGTTATTTGACAGCCTGGAAGACCTGGGAGCGGATGTTTCTAAGATGACGCGTCCATAAGAACGGCCTCAGAGTACATAACAATCCATAGTTTCAATAAACGGCAAAACGACAGGGGACTCTCTGGAGTCCCCTGTCGTTTCTTGCCTGGGGCTTTGTGAACCTGGCTACCGCGCACAAAGAAAGTATGGAAACTTGCCCAGCCCATCGTTCATGTTATGATTACGTTTGATTATACGGATCACGAAGCAGGCACAGGAATAGCGATGTTGTTAGCGCTTATCAAAACGCTGCGTCCGAAGCAGTGGATCAAGAATGGGTTCGTGTTTGTACCTTTGATATTCGATGTCAAGATCTTTCAGGCGCAGCCTTTGCTGCGCTCCCTGGGTGGATTTGCCCTTTTGTGCCTGATCTCCGGAGCTGTCTATCTCATTAACGATTTGGTAGACATTGAACGGGATCGGCGCCACCCTATCAAGTGCCATCGACCGCTGGCATCCGGTCAATTATCCCGTTCTATGGCAGTGGTGGCTGCGATTTTGATCCCGGTGGTCACACTGCCCCTGGCCTATCTGCTTGATCCCCTCTTCGGTTTGATCGCGCTCGGCTATTTTGTGTTGCACGTCGCATATTCCTTCTGGCTCAAGAATGTGGTGATCGTGGATGTGATGGCCGTAGCGGCTGGGTTCGTGTTGCGTGTAGCCGCCGGCGTTCCTCTGGTCTGGGCAGAACGCTTTTCCCCGTGGCTTTATGTATTCACCACTCTGCTGGCACTCTTCCTGGCACTCGGCAAACGCCGTCAGGAGATCGCCCTGCTGAAAGAAAACGCCTCTCACATCCGCACCATCTTGGACCACTATAACCTGCAATTTCTGGATGAGATGATGGCTGTGGTGACGGCAGGTACGGTGATGACCTACGCCCTCTATACATTTTCGGCACCGAACCTGCCCAAGGATCACACGATGATGCTCACCATTCCTTTCGTCATTTACGGCATCTTCCGCTATCTATACGTGATTCACGTGCGCGGCGATGGAGGCGCACCTGATGAGGTGGTGTTGACCGACCGCCCACTGCAAATCTCCGTCCTGCTCTTCGGCATCTCGGTAATCCTGATCCTGTATCACGGATAAACCCTATGGTGAACGCGGTGCGGAAGCCGCTCTTCAGCGGCTTGGTGTTCAACGAACAGGGTGAACCGGCCGAGGTGGCTTATATTGGTGAGGAACCCCATTATGTGATTCTAGATGCCGGCTTCCGGCGCCACGTCCCCTCCGAATACATCGATCGCCAAATCCTCAGATGGTTTCAGGATCAAATCGCTGCCCATCGGGAGCTAGTGACACAGGGCGTTCTTGCGTTACTGGGTCGTGACGATCTATTCAGTAAAGCGATGGTGGATGCTTCGGTGAAGAACCTCGACGAGCTACTTCAATACGGCTTGCCGGAAGAAGCGCGTACCTGGCTTGGCATGTTCGGGTTTCGGGTCATCGTGGATGTCCACGGGGATGTGATCGCAATCCACGTCCCGACGCAAGAAGGAGAGGAATAAGCCTACCATCCCGTGCGACACTTTCAAGGCCGTTCCGGCACGAAGGTTTCGTTTCGACTGCCACGATACATCATCCCAGCTATAATGCTCCTGTGCTTTGCTTGGGCATTGACAACCTCCGTCGCTCAGACCGACGCACCGCTCGGTCCACCACACCAAGTGCGCACCACGAACCCCAAAATCGGCATTCACACGCGCCTCACAGACGAGGTGGAAGCGGCCAAGATTCGACGCACATTCGAGATGGTGCGTGAGATGGGGGCACGCTGGATCGTGGAATATTTCCCCTGGGCCTATATCGAACCCTTACCTGGTCTGCAGGACTGGAAACACGCCGATCTTGTGATAGATCATGCGGTGCACCAAGGCCTGACCGTCATCGCGCGGCTAGGGATGGTGCCTCGATGGGCACGCCCCGCCGACAGACCTCCTTCCTTTTTGGATGAAGAACACCACCCGGACTTCGCGCGCTTCGTAGGTGACTTCGTGAGTCGTTACAACGGGCGCGTCAAGCATGTCATTATTTGGAATGAGCCCAATCTATCGCTGGAATGGGGCTTCCGTCCGGTCAGTCCCTCCGAGTACACCCGTTTGCTGAGGATGGCCTATCAGGCAGCAAAAGCAGCTAACCCCCAGGTTCGGGTGCTCGCTGGTGCCCTCGCCCCCACGCTGGTGTCTCCCGGCGATGAGTGGGCGATGAACGACCTGGACTATCTGGATGCTATGCTTGACGCGGGTGCTGGTGAGTATTTCGATATCCTCGCCGTCCATGCTTACGGTTGGATCTATCCGGCGGATGCTCCTCCTGATCCCCACATCATCAACTTCCGCCGCGTGGAACTGCTACACCGCGCGCTCATCGAGCATGGAGAATCCAACAAATCCATCATTATCACAGAAGGGGGATGGAATGACCATCCGCGTTGGACACGCGCGGTGAAGCCCGCACAACGCATTCAGTACACAATTCAAGCGTACCGGATGGCAGAGCAATGGGATTGGTGTGAAGCAGTTGTTCTATGGGCCTTTCGCTATCCATGGCCTACCGGAAGCTATCTGGATTATTACACCTTCGTAACTCCCAGCTTTGATCCCAAACCGATCTACTTGGAGGTACAACGTTACGCGCTCCCTTAAGACGCTTTCCTTTGTGGAACTCTTGATACGGCCGCGCTGGCGACTTATCTTGTTATTGCTTGGAACGTTTATGCTGGCTTCGCCATTGCTGCTATTCGCGCTTCCCCTCCCGAAAGATGATGGTTCGCTTGAGCGCATCCATGCCCGCGGGGTTCTGCGCGTTGGAGTGGACGCCAGCTTCCCACCATTTGCATGGCTGGATACAAATGGAACCCCCATCGGCTATGAGGTCGAGCTGGCGGAATTCATCGCAGCGCATATGGGGGTGCGCGCTCAAATCGTCAATCTCTCCTTTGACAGCCTCTACGATGCACTGCAGGCAGGCTGTATAGACATAATCATTGCCGAGCTGACCTATGATG
>JASFBB010000188.1:0-12102 GCA_036172345.1 Anaerolineae bacterium | reverse complement strand
CATGGTCGGAGGGCGCCACCCTGGTGCTCGACATCGGCACGAACACCGAGGTGTCGCTCATCACCCCTGCCGGCGCCATCACCAGCCTTTCGTGTGCCTCCGGTCCGGCGTTCGAGGGCTACCACATTCAGCATGGCATCCGCGCCACCGCTGGCGCCATCGAGCGGGTTCAGATCACCTCCGAGCACGTGTTTTACAAAACAATTCACGACGCCCCGCCGGTGGGCATTTGCGGTTCGGGCATTTTGGATGCCGTCGCGCAACTGCGCTTGGCGGGTGTCCTGGGCGAAAACGGCGCCTTTCGGGCGGATTCACATCCACGTCTGCACCATATAGACGGCCAGTGGCACTTCATCCTGGCGGAGCAGGATGGACGCGTCATCACGGTGACCCAACAGGACGTGCGCGAAATCCAGCTGGCCAAGGCGGCGATCCAGACCGGCATCGAGGTGCTGTTACAAGAAAATGGGATCGCGGCTGAGCAGGTGCGCAAAGTGCTCATCGCCGGCGCCTTCGGCAGTTACATCGACATCGCCAACGCAGTCGCCATTGGCCTGCTGCCCGACCTGCCTCTGGAGCACTTCGCCCAGATCGGCAACGCCGCCGGTGTTGGCGCGCGTCAATTGCTGCTGTCCGATTCCCTGCGCCAGGCAGCGCGCGCGCTGCATACCCGGGTGCGCTTCATTGAGCTCGCCACGTACCCCGGTTTCGGCAAGATGTTCGCCCTGAACTGTCGCCTGATGCCCCATCGCCCGCAGGGTCGTTGGGATCGTCCAAGCTCCACTGGCAACGTTGTTGAGAGTGCGTTATAATAACGTCAACTGAGCCGCGCGCGTAAAACCGAGCCGCGCGCGTCAGCCAGTGGCCCATCACCACGAGGAGGAAACGCGATGACAGAGATGTTGGAGCTGATCAAGAAGCGCCGCAGCATCCGAAAGTACACCGCTGATCCCATTTCAGATGCTGAGATCCAGGCGTTGCTGGAGGCAGCCATGGCCGCTCCCTCGGCGGATGATATGCGCCCGTGGGAGATCATCGTGGTGCGCCGCAAGGATCTGCGCGAAGAGCTGAGCCAGGTGCATCCCTGGGCCGCCATGTGCAAATCCGCCCCGGTGGTGTTCGTGGTCTTGGGAGATGCACGGCGCTCTTCCCGCTGGGTGGAGGATTGCAGCGCGTTGACCGAGAACCTGCTGCTCGCCGTGACTGGCCTGGGGCTGGGGGCGGTCTGGGTGGGAATTTATCCGCAGAGCACGGATGAGGCACATGTACGCCGCCTGCTGGGAATACCCGAACACCTGCGTGTGCTCTGCTTGGTGCCGGTCGGGCATCCGGCGGAAGACAAACCGGCGCACACCAAGTTCGATGCGCGCAAAGTCTATTATGAGACCTATGCAGGCAAGTGAGCCTTGTCCTCACAAAGAGAGTGTTGCGGCCAGACGACTGAGAAGAAGGAGAGCCCCATGACCCAGCAGGTGCGTTCCTATAAAGAAGAGCTGGTAGGCGTCTTCGGTTACCCGGTGGCGGAAAACCCCACGTGCGTGATGCAGCAGGCGGCTTTCGAGGCGTGTGGCCTGCAATGGCGCTACCTCACCATCGAAGTGCGACCGGAGCAGCTGGCCGATGCCATACGCGGGTTGCGCGCTTTCAACATGCGCGGCATCAACCTGACCATCCCCCATAAGGTGGCGGTGATCCCTTATCTGGATCGTCTCTCCCCGGAGGCGCAGCTGATCGGCGCTGTGAACACCGTCGTAGCTCAGGGGGATGAGCTGGTGGGCTATAACACGGACGGCAAGGGTTTTCTGCGCTCGGTGCGCGAGGATGCGGGTGTCGATCCGCGCGGAAAGCGCGTGGTCTTCCTGGGCGCCGGCGGCGCCGCGCGCGCTATGGCGGTCGAAATGGCCTTGGCGGGTGCCAGCCACATCACCATTGTCAACCGTACCCCTCCACGTGGCGAGGAGCTGGCACGCCATTTGCGCGAGCGCACCCACGTCGCGGCAGATTACGTGCCCTGGCAGGCTGAATACGTCGTGCCACCCGATGCGGACATCTTGATCAACGCGACTTCCATCGGGCTGTCCCCCAATGTCACCGAGATGCCGCGCGTGGCGATTCCCTCCATTCGCAGGGATTTGCTGGTCTGCGACGTGATCCCCAACCCGCCGCACACCGCTTTCCTAGCCGCAGCGGAACGGCAGGGAGCGCGTACGTTAGATGGTCTGGGCATGCTGGTGTACCAGGGTGCCATTGCCTTCCAGATGTGGACTGGCGTCGAGCCCCCCATCGACGTGATGCGGCGTGCCCTGGAGGAAGTGTTCGGCGCATAGTCGGAGGAGACATTCAACCCGTGGAAATCTCACCCCGGCCGATCGAACCTGTGTGGGGCACCACTGCCATCGGTGTCTATGCCCTGTTCTACGCTTTTCTGCACAGTTGGCTGGCACGCTCCTCGATGAAGGAGTGGGCACGGCGCCGGTGGGGCGCGCTTTCCGACCGCTGGTATCGCTTGGGGTATAATCTCCTTGCCACGGTGTTGCTGCTGCCATTGGGCGTTATGCTGGTGAAATTCCCCGACCGGACGCTCTACACCCTCGCCACCCCTTGGTATGAGCTGGCGTGGGGGATCGAGGGGCTGGCCATGTTGGGCATCCTCTACGGGGTCTCGAGCACCGATGCGTGGAGCTTCCTGGGCATCCGCCAAATTTTCGACCCCGAATGCGCTGCGACCTATCGTTGCGCGCCGCTCATCGTCACCGGCATGTATCGCTGGGTGCGTCATCCTCAGTATCTGTTGGGCCTGATTTTGCTGTGGTGCGCTCCTAGCATGAGTTTGAATCGAGCGGCGCTCTCGGCTGTTTTTTTGCTCTATCTATATGTGGGCACGTTCCTGGAAGAGCGCCGGCTGGTCGCCGAATATGGTGAAGCGTATCGCCAATATCAGCGTCAGGTGCCGCGCTTGTTCCCGTGGCGTGGTCCGGTGCGTGTGAAGATGGAAGGAGTGGACGTTCACTGCAGAGGGCAGTGAGAAAAACTTTGCGTGCACGGCGATCTCTGTGGCATAAAGAGAGCATCTGCTCCTTCACGGTCGCGGCTCGGATACACCAAACCGAGCCGCGCGCGTGACCGCGCCGCGCGCGTGAGCAAGCGGCCGACATTACCGCTCCCTGACGGTCGCGGCGCGGACAGTTTGAATATTTTTCATTCTGGGGCTGTTCTGTTGTGACCGATGTGCTGTATATTCACCCCGCACGCCACGCCGTTGACGCCGGTTATCAAGACCTGGGGTTCTACTTTCTGATACCGGTGGGTGTGATCGGGCTGGTCAACATGTTGCGGCGCCAGGGGTATACCGTCCGGGGGATCAACTACCCGGCGGAGCTGTTGCGCGATCGCGGTTTCAGGCTGAGACCATGGCTCAGGGAGCAGCAGGGAGTCCGCCTGGTGATGGTGGACCTACATTGGTTCGAGCATGCCTTCGGCGCCATCAGCGTGGCCCGCACTTGTCGAGAAGTGCTCCCGGACGCTCGCGTGGTATTAGGGGGCTTTACCGCTTCCGTTTACGCCTCCGAGATCTTGCAGACCTTCCCCGAGGTGGATTTCATCATCCGCGGGGAGGCGGAGCTGCCGCTGGCACGCCTGGTGGCCGAGCTTGGACGCCCAAATCCGGAGCTATCCGCCATCCCCAACCTTTCCTATCGTGAGCGCGATCAAGTGATCGAGAACGCGCTCACCTACTATGCCACCTCTGCCGAGATCGATGCGCTGGACTTTGTCGACCTTGACTTCCTGGAGCACGCCGATTGGTACAGGAGGCTGCAGTTCGAACCGACCAACCTGACGCGCGAGATGAGCGGGTTGCGTGGACACTGGTTATGCATCGGGCGTGGGTGCCTTTTTGACTGCCCTTTCTGCGGCGGGGGGAAGGAGTCGCATCGTCTGCTGGCGGGGCGCGAACAGGTCACCCTGCGCGCGGTGGAACGCGTGGTCGAAGATGTCACGCGATTGGCGCACAAAGGGATCGACCAGGTCGCCTTCAACCTGGATCCGGCCATCTTCGAGGAAGCATATTGGCGGACGCTCTTTGCTGGGCTGCGGCAGCGCCGTGTGCGCGTCGGCATCTACAATGAGCACTTCCAGCTCCCCTCGCTGGAGTTCGTGCGCGATTTTGCGGAAACGGCGGACATCACCCGCTCGGAGATCGCGCTGACTCTCCTCTCGGGCAGTGAACGGGTGCGGCGGAACAATGGCAAGTTCTTCTCCAACCAGCGCCTCTACCCCGTCCTCAGCGCACTCGCGCAAGCGGGCATCCCCCTGTATGTGTATTTCTCGTTTAACCTGCCGGGCGAGGATGAGCGCTCCTTCCGCGAAACGTTGCGCCTGGCGGAGGAGATCGCCCGGATGTATCCGCCCCACTTGTTGAAGATGATCAACCAGGCGCACACCCTCGATCCCTGTTGTCCCATCAGCCGCGAACCGGGTCGTTTCTCCGTACAGGTGACCTTGCGCCGCTTCAAAGACTACTACACCTATTGTCAGAAGACGCTCGCATTTGGCCCCGACGAAGTTTCGCCCTGGCAGGAACGCGGCTTTGCCTGGCGTGCCAGGCCGGACGATGCCCTGGAATCCATGATTCGCCAGTGGAATGCGTTCTGTTCCCGGCAGCGCTTTCTGTGCTTCCGTGTGCCGCAGAGCTGGTAGGCGAATCACCGCTTGTCCGCGCCGCGACCATTTGTCCGAGCCGCGACCATTTGTCCGAGCCGCGACCGTGAGGGAGCGGTTGATGCCGGCCGCTTGCCGACGCGCGCGGCTCGGTTTAATCCATCCGCGCCGCGACCATTTGTCCGAGCCGCGACCGTGAGGGAGCGGTTGATGCCGGCCGCTGGCTGACGCGCGCGGCTCGGTTTAATCCATCCGCGCCGCGACCGTGAGGGAGCGGTTTGTGCCGTTTGCCGACGCGCGCGGCTCGGTTTGGTGTATCCGCCGTGAGGGAGCGGTAATCCTGGCCGCTGGCTGACGCGCGCGGCTCGGTTTCGCGTGCCCCTACCCCCTTGCCCGCAGCGTGGGAGAGGGGGTGAGGGGTGAGGGCTACTGCGCGGCTTGGTTAAACTGCGCTTCTCCCCGAAAAATGAAATGCAACGCCCAAAATGAACAAATGTTCACTCTCGAACACTTGACAAATATCGAAGGGTGTGATATAATTATCGTGCATTTGTACGGGTGTGCACAAATGCACGATGATGCTCGCTGCGGAGCTCTGCGCTGGCGAAGTGCGTGACTCGGCAGCGGGGGTGGCGACGATAGCATGAGCACGCACGCCAGCGACAAGAATCTCCTTTATAAAATCGCCAAAGCCTACTACCAGGATGAGCTGACGCAGCATGATATTGCGCGTCGTTTCGGGTTGTCCCGCGTCAAGGTGTCACGATTGCTAGAGCAAGCGCGCCAAGAGGGGATCGTTAAAATCACGGTAGTGCCCCCGCCGGGCACCTTTGCCGATCTGGAACGCCAGCTGGAGGCACGCTTTGGCCTGCTGGAAGCGGTGGTGGTCTCCCCGTCGCGCTATGACCGGGCGAATGTGGTGCGCGAGCTGGGGCAGGCGGCGGCGGATTGTCTGATGCGCTGTCTCAAAGGGCGCGAGATCCTCACCATGTCTTGGGGCACTACCCTGCGCGCCACAGTGGATGCACTCCCCTCGCGCAACTGGCCGCATATGACCGTCGTCCAGATGGCCGGCGGATTAGGACGCCCTGAGGCAGAAGTATACGGCAGCGACCTGACGCGGCGCGCCGCCCAAGCATTGGGAGCGCGTTCTCGCATGATACCGGCGCCGGGGATCGTCGCCAGCAAGCTGGCGCGCGATGCCCTGCTGGCCGATACCCACATCGCCGAAACTCTGGCCATGGCTGCGCGCGCGGATGTGGCGCTGGTTGGTCTGGGCGCCCTCACCCCCGAATCGGTGGTGCTGCAGGTGAGCTCGCTGCTCACCGAGGAGCAGATCAACGAGCTCAAGGCACTGGGCATGGTGGGCGACATTGCCCTGCGTTGCTATGACGCTTACGGACGCCCCATCCGCCATGAGGTGAACGAACGCATCATCGCCCCCGAACTGGAGCAGATCAAGCGCATCCCGCGCGTCATCGGTGTGGCCGGCGGCACCGGCAAATATGAAAGCATCCGCGCCGCCCTGCGCGGCGGCCTCATCAATGTGCTAGTGACGGATGATCGCACGGCCACCCGTCTGTTGGGCGAACCAGATGATCCTCATACTGAAAGGTGACTTGCATCTCTAATGGAACTACTTGGACACTTGCAACGACTTGAAGCAGAAGGCAACCCTATCCAGGTGGGGTTGGTGGGCTGTGGGCAAATGGGTTCCGGGATGGTGCACGTGGTGCACAAGATGGCCGGTATGAACGTCACGGCCATTGCCGACGTGGACATCAGCCGCCCCATTGCGACGTTCAAAGAGATCGGCATACCCGAATCGGGCATTTGCATCACCAATCGTCCTGGCGAAGCGGAGGACGCATTGCGCGACGGCAAACGCGTCGTCACCGAGGATGCCTTAGTGCTGACCCAGCTGGACAGCCTCGACGCCCTGGTTGAAGCCACGGGGATCACCGAGGTGGGCGCCCAGGTGGCGTGGAACAGCATCCTCAACCGCAAACATGTGATTATGCTGAACGTCGAAACCGATGTCACAGTGGGGGTTATTCTCCACCGCATGGCCGCAAAGATCGGGTGCGTGTACACCGCGGCTATGGGCGACGAGCCAGGGGTCTGCAAGACCATGTATGATTTTGCCACTTCCCTGGGGTTTGAGGTAGTATGTCTGGGCAAAGGGAAAAACAACCCCATCAATTACGATGCCACGCCGGAAAGCTGTCGCGAGGAGGCGCAGCGTAGGAACATGAACCCCAAAATGCTGGCGGCCTTCCAGGATGGTACCAAGACGATGGTCGAATTGGCCGCTATGGCCAACGCGACCGGGCTGGTGGTGGACGTGCCGGGTTGCCATGGCGCTAAAGTGGACATGCCAGACCTCAACAAGGTGCTCATCCCCAAGGAGGACGGCGGCATCCTCAATCACCGCGGCTGCGTTGAGTATTCCGTTGGCAAGGTGGCGCCGGGTGTCTTTGCCATCATAACCAGTGACGACCCGCGCATCCATGCCGACATGCGTTTCTACGCGATGGGCGATGGCCCCTACTACACCCTCTACCGACCCTATCACCTGTGCGCCATCGAGACCCCCCTCTCTGTCGCCGAGGCGGTGATCTACGGGGAAGCCACACTGTTCTCCGACCGGCTGGTCGCTGAAGTGGTGCCCGTTGCAAAACGTCCGCTCAAAGCGGGAGAGACGGTGGGCGACCTGGGAAGCCCGGACATTTATAACCTGGTCTATCCTTATGCCGAGGCGCGCGCTCGCAAAGCGATCCCGATGGGATTGGCCGTGGGCGGCAAGGTGATCAAGGACATCGCCAAGGGCGAAATGCTGACCGAGGAGAATGTCGCCCCGGATACGAGCAAGCTGGTTTATCAGCTGCGTCAGTTGCAGAACACAATGCTGGCGACAGAACAGGTGCGAGAGCCCCAACACGAGGTAGTGGTGCGGGAATGTGTGTATGGCTGATACGATGAAAGCAGTGGTTGTGCGCGCGCCGATGGACTTCGGCGTGGAAGAGGTGCCCGTTCCAGAGGTGCCACGAGACGGTTTCCTGCTCAAAGTGTACGCCTGTGGTCTGTGCGGCTCGGACCTTCGAACGCTGCGCAGTGGACATATCCGTGTCACCCTGCCATGGATCATCGGCCATGAAGTCTCCGGCTGGGTGGAAGAGGTCGGCGCGGACTACCGGGGTCCGTGGCGCAAGGGTGACCTGCTGGCGGTGGCCCCGTTCGTCTACTGCGGCAAGTGCGATTTCTGCTTGACGGGCAAATACGAGTTGTGCGAGAACTATCGCGAGATCGCCCAGGCGTGGCCGGGAGGCTTCGCCGATTATATGGCCGTACCGCCCGAGGCGGCACGCAACGGGATTATGCAGCCGGTGCCGCCCGGCCTGGATCCTGCTTTGGCTGCCATCTCAGAGCCGATTTCCTCGTGCATCCATGCCCAGGAGAAAGGCTGGGTGGGGCTGGGCGATACAGTGGCGGTCATCGGCGCCGGCCCGGTCGGCTGCACCCATGTGCTATTGGCACGCGCGCGGGGTGCCGACAAGGTGTTCATCGCCGACGTGTCGGAGGAGCGCCTCAAGCTGGCCAAGGCCTTCGGGCCAGATGCCACCATCAACGCCGCCCAGTCCGACGTCGTGGCCGAGGTGCGCCGGCTCACCAACGGCAAAGGGGCGGATGTGGTGATCACCGCCAATTCGGTGCCGGCCACGCAGGTGCAGGCGGTCGAGATGGCGCGCAAGGGAGGGCGCATCCTCCTCTTCGGTGGCCTGCCCAAGAACGACAGCAAACCACCGATCGATATGAACATCGTGCATTACAACGGCCTGTATCTGATCGGCACCACTACATTGGGCCCGCGTCATCAATATCAGGCGCTCAAATTGCTGGCATCGGGCAAGTACCCGTTCGACAAGCTCATCACCCATCGCTTGCCCCTTGAGCAGTTCAAGGAGGGGGCGACGTTAGCCCTGGAAGGGAAGGTGCTCAAAGCGGTGTTCTACCCGAAGGCCGAATACATCCCGGCAAGCGCTTAGCACCGGTCGGAGACGCTAAGCGCCCCGGAGTGCGTGGCAACTCGAGGACGAGGGAGGGACAACTGAGTGTCCGAGAACCTACAATCGAACCATCCGCTACCGTTTCTGAAAAACGGCGTTGCTCAGGTAGGCCTTGTGGTCGAGGACCTGGAAAAAGCTGTCGAGGCCTATTGGAAGCTGTTCGGCATCGGGCCATGGCACTTCTACACCTACGGCAAGCCGTTGGTGAAACGGATGTCCTACCGCGGTTGCCCCGCCGAGTACAAGATGCGCGTGGCACTGGCATGGTTGGGCCCCCTGCGCATCGAGCTGATCCAGATCCTCGAAGGTGATACCGTATATGATGAATTCGTCAAAGCGCACGGCTATGGCGTGCATCACTTCGGCGTGCTGGTGGACGATATGCAAGAGGCACTCCGGGATGCTAGTGCAGCGGGACTGGAAATGACGATGGACGGCAGCGGTTTCGGGCTGGACGGTGATGGCCACTATGCGTACCTCGATACCGAAGCGCTGATCGGCACCACCCTGGAGCTCATCGCGCGGCCGCAGCGCCGCATGCCACCCGAGAAGATCTATCCGTCTGAAGAAGGGGCTTAGCTGTGTGAAAGGGAATTCAAGCGGTTTAGCGCGGTGATATGGTATGATGGCATAGCATCGTGCCGACACACAACCCAGAAAGGAGATCTCTATGCAACTGAAGAACGCCCTGGCAGTAATCGTAGGCAATCGAAACTTCTTTGCGGACAGTCTGGTCGAGCAAGGACGCAAGGAAATCCTCTCTGTGCTCGGTGAGCTGGGCATTGAGGTGGTCATCCCGGATGAGAAGACCACCAAGCTGGGCGCCGTGGAAACCTGGGAGGACGCACAGAAGTGCGCCGAATTGTTCAAGGCCAACCGCGACAAAATAGGGGGCATCTTGGTGACCCTGCCCAACTTCGGCGACGAGAAGGGCATCGCCGACACCATCCGCCTCTCAGGTCTGGATGTGCCGATCCTGGTGCACGCCTTCCCGGACAAGACCACCGCCCTGACCGCCGCCGATCGGCGCGATGCCTATTGCGGCAAGCTCTCCGTGTGTAACAACCTGTATCAATATGGCTACGCCTTCAGCGTCACGCGCCGTCACACCCTGGACCCGCGCTCAGACGAGTTCAAAGCCGAGGTAACCCGCTTCTATAAGCTGTGTCGCGTGGTCAACGGCATGCGCACGTTGCGCCTGGGCGCCATCGGGGCGCGGCCGGATGCTTTCAAGACGGTGCGTTTCAGCGAGAAGCTCTTAGAAGCGTCGGGCATCAGCGTCTCCACGGTGGACCTCTCCGAGATCATCGCCGCTGCGCAGAAGCTGACCGACGGCGACCCACGGGTGCGCGCCAAGCTGGACCAGATCAAAGCATACACCAACACCGGCGGCGCGCCCGAAGCGTCGCTGCTCAAAATGGCCAAGCTGGGCGTCGTCATCTCCGACTGGATGCAGGCCAACTCGATCGATGCCACCGCCTTCCAGTGCTGGACCTCGATTCAGCAGAACTACGGCATTAACGCGTGCACCCTGATGAGCATGATGAGCGACCAATTGATGCCCAGCGCCTGCGAGGTGGACATCTGCGGCGTCGCTGGCATGGTGGCGCTGCAGCTGGCCTCGGGCACCCCCAGCGCCCTGGTGGACTGGAACAACAACTACAACGACGAGCCGGATAAGCTGCTCCTCTTCCACTGTGGCAACTGGCCGCGCAGCCTGGTCAAGGACATCAAGATGATCTCGGCGGAAATCCTGGGCACAACCCTGGGTCCGGAGAATACGTGGGGCGCGTTGGAGGGGCGTCCCGCGCCCGGTCCGGTCACCTTTGCCCGCCTGGATACCGACGACCGGGTAGGCATGATCCGCGCCGTGGTGGCGGAGGGCATGTTCACCGACGATCCCCTCTCCGAGATGTCGGGCATGCGCGCCGTGGTGCAGGTGCCGGAGCTGGACGCTTTGATGCGCTACCTGTGTCTCAACGGCCATGCGCATCACTGCGCCATCAACGCATCCCACGTGGGCGGCATCCTGGCCGAAGCTTTCGACACTTACCTGGGCTGGGATGTGTACTACCATCAAGGTTGAGGGGCACGTTTCTCGGGTTTTGGAAAGGAGGTGGTGCAGCAGGAAACGAACCGGACACCTGGCACGCAAATTTGAGCATAAGCAGTTTCGTTTCTCGGTGTCTCTTGTTTCTTAACTGAAGGAGGGAAGATCAAATATGGAGACCAAGAATCTGAGCAGGCGAGATTTCCTGCGCATTTCGGCGATGACGGCGGCGGGTCTGGCGGTGGCGCCCTACGTGATGGGCACTCCGGCTCCGGCGCAAGCGGCACCAGCTGCCTCGGCTCCCAAGGCGGAGCAAGTGGTGCTGGATGTGATGTCGCTGGCCGAGTACGAGAAGGCCTATCAGGAGGTGTGGTCGGTCTTCGAGGAGGAGAACCCGGACATCAAGGTCAACGTCTTCTCGATCAACGAGGACACGGCGGCCGCCTATGAGGCCAAGGTCGCCGGTGGGTATCTGGCTGCCATCGAGCTCACCCAGGAGATGCAGATCTTCTTCAAGAAAGACAACTATCTGATGGCGGTCGACCTGAGCACGGTGGACTTCCAGTGGTGGGATCGCTGGACCTTCGACGTCAAGAATGCCTGGCCGAAGTTGTTTGGCCTGCCTGGTCCGCGCTCGCTGGACTGCTTCCAGGGCTATGTGATCACCTGGCAGTACAACAGTGAGTTGATGGAGAAGGCGGGCTTGGATCCGCACCGCGACGTGAAGACCTGGGCTGACCTGGAGAAGTGGCTGGACGCAGGGACGGCCTGGGCCAAGTCCACCGGTGAAGTGGAGTGGTTCTGGAACCAGGCGTGGCACAACTGGGTGTTCGGCATTCCCTACCCCGACCATATGACCTTGGCATACAAGGATGCCACGCGGCAAGACCTGGCCGACTGCTGGTTGGGCAAGCGCAAGTTCAACGATCCCGACTCGCCCTATCGCTACTACTTCGAGTTCTGGCTCAAGGCCAAGGAGAGGGGCTGGATCCCCGAGAACATGCCGAGCCGTCTGTGGGAGGGCGACATGGAGGCGAGTTACATCGCCGGCAAGTCGGTGATGATGCTGCACGGTCCGTGGGTGTGGGACAAGGCGATGGCGGCTGGTTCGCCCTTCGCCACCGCTGGGCATCAGGAAGGGCTGCCCGCCACCCCGCCGGCCGACGGCCAGGAGGTGTGGCTGCAGGCCGCGCTGCCGCCCAACATTGACAACCAGTGGTTCATGCGCGAGGGTGTGCAGAAGCTGCCCATCTGGCCGCAGATTGTGCAGGCGTGGAACTGGTTCTGGAGCCCCGAGGCCGTGCCGATGAAGGCCGAGGTGGAGGG
>JASFBB010000187.1:0-1862 GCA_036172345.1 Anaerolineae bacterium | reverse complement strand
CCATCGTTCGAGAGCATATCGTTTGGGCGCTCCGTCGCATCAGAGGCGCCGGGTAAAGTGTGCGCTGGCGCTTCGGGCGCAGGGGGACGGCACAACTAGGGACAAGCGGTCCGGAACAGCTCAGCCGCGTAGACGGGCCCCCAGGCTGGTTTCCAGGCTGTGCACAATTCTGGCCTGTATGCGTGCCACCTCTTGATCAGTCAAGGTGCGGTCCTCGGCATTGAAGGTAAGAGTGTAGGCCAAGCTCTTCTTGCCTGGGCCGATCTGAGCACCCCGATATACATCAAACAAATGCACTCCAACTAGCATTTTTCCCCCTGCCTTTATAATGGCATCTTCCACTTGCTGCGCCGGGATGTTTTCATCCACCACAAGGGCGATGTCCTGACGCACCGCTGGGAAGCGCGGCAGGGGACGCACGGTGAAATACACGGGAATGTGCGCTTCTAAACGGCGCAGGTCAATCTCAGCCGCCAACACAGGCCGTTGTGGCGGCAAGTCAAACGCTTCCTGTACCCAAGGATGCAGCTGCCCGAACACGCCAATTACTTCCCCTTCCACCAGTACATGAGCGGTGCGCCCGGGATGATAGCTGGGATGATCGGCAGGGCGAAAGCTGATCGGACGGATGTGCAATCCCTCCAGCAATCCTTCCAAGACGCCCTTCAGGTCGAAGAAGTCCATCGAGCGCGTATCGGACCCATGCCATGTCATCGGCTCACGTGGTCCACTGAGGGCAATACACAGAGTGGGTACCTCATCAGGGAGCACATCCTCCCCCGAGGAGAGCAGGAATACAGGTCCCATCTCGAACACGGCAACGCGCTCGCGCTGTCGCAAGTTTTGTGCGAGCACATCCAGGACGCCGGCGAGCAAGCGATGTCGCATTACGGCACGCTCCGGACTGATGGGGTTTGCAATTGTGACGTAAGGCTGCTCGTCTGCAGGTGCATTGGGGGGACGTAATAATGCCTCACGTTGTGGGGCGGTGAGACGATAGGTCATCACTTCCTGCAAGCCTATCCCCACCAGCAGATCACGGATGCGTTCTTCATAAAGTAGAGGCAGATTATCCCGCTGTGGGGGCATCACGTCTTCGATTTGCGTGTTAGGGAATCGGTCATAGCCATAAATACGCGCGATTTCCTCGATCAGATCTGCTCTCCCCACTACACCTGTACCGATATCCATGCGGTGATCTGGCACTGTGGCGTGGAACACTCCTTGTCCGTCATCCTCTACCTGGAATTCGAGCGCCTCTAAGATGCGTCTCACTTCCTGGCGCGGAAGATCCACACCCAGCACACGCTTGACCTCTGTCATAGGCAACTCGACATGGACCAGCGGTGGGGGTGCTGGATAATAATCCAGGACATCACGTGCGATGACGCCGCCAGCGAGCTGTTGGATGAGCTGAGCAGCGCGCAACGCTCCCCACCATGCTTGCGACGGATGGACCCCGCGGCTGAAGCGATAGGCTGCCTCGGAGTGTAACCCGTAAGCCTGAACCGAACGGCGAATGTTGATGAAGTCCCATGCTGCTGCCTCGAGCAAGATCTTGCGGGTGTTCTCATGCACTTCGCTTTCTGCGCCGCCCATAATGCCGCCGATGCTCAACGGACCAGCTGGGTCCGTTACTAACATAGTGAAAGGTTGCAAAGCGCGATCTACGCCATCCAATGTGCGAATGGATTCGCCTTCTCGGGCGAGCCGCGTGATAATCCGGATAGGCTGCCCAGGACCGGCATAATGATCGGCTCGCGCACGCAGCACGTCGTAGTCAAAGGCGTGATTAGGCTGCCCCATCTCTAGCATCACATAATTGCTAACGTCCACGACATTATTGATGGGACGCATGCCGG
>JASFBB010000186.1:0-8079 GCA_036172345.1 Anaerolineae bacterium | reverse complement strand
GATCTGCGACGCCAAGCTGGAGCCCCATCAGATTAGCGAGGTGGTCCTGGTGGGCGGGCAGACGCGCAGCCCGGCGGTACAAGCTGCCGTAAAGAAGATCTTCGGGCGTGAGGCGCATAAGGGGGTCAATCCGGATGAGGTGGTCGCGATCGGCGCTGCTATTCAAGCCGGTGTGCTCGGCGGCGAGGTGAAGGACGTTTTGCTGCTGGACGTGACGCCGCTCACCCTGGGCATCGAGACATTAGGCGGCGTCGCCACCCCGTTGATCCCGCGCAACACCACCATTCCCACGCGTAAGAGCCAGATCTTCTCCACCGCGTCGGACGGCCAGACCAGCGTGGAAATCAAGGTGGTGCAGGGCGAACGTCCTATGGCAGCGGATAACAAGCTGCTGGGCAAGTTCATCCTGGATGGCATCCCCCCTGCGCCCCGAGGAGTGCCCCAAATTGAAGTGTGCTTTGACATCGACGCTGACGGCATCCTACACGTCAGCGCACGGGACAAAGCGACCGGACGCGAGCAAAAAATCACCATCACTGCTTCCAGCGGGCTGAGCGAGGCGGAGATCCGGCGCATGGTGGAGGAGGCGGAACGGCACCGCCAAGAGGACATGCGCCGCCGTGAAGAGGCGGAAGCGCGCAACCGGGCCGACAGCATGATCTATGCCGCCGAGAAAGCGTTGCGCGAGCTCGGTGATCGTGTGCCTGGCGACATAAGGTCGGAAGTGGAACACCAAATCACCCTGGTGCGCGAAGCGCTCAACAATGGCGATGTAGCACGCATCAAACAAGCTACCGAAGAATTGGGGAAGGTGGCGCAGAGGATCGGCAGCTATGCCTATCAGCAACCTGAAAGTGCCGCCGATGCCGGCCGTGATGATGCCTCATCGCGCGGTGGAACGCAGCCGCCGCCAGAGGGCGAGGTGGTAGACGGGGAATTCCAAGAAGCTTAGGCATATGTTGCCCAACGGATCAGGTTTATCATTGTACAGACCATCACAGGCGGTGTTTCTAACATCCTTCTGAATAGTGTCGGGAGAGTGAACGTTGAGCAGCAAACGGGACTACTACGAAGTCTTGGGCGTAGATCGTAATGCCAGCACCGAGGACATCAAAAAGGCATATCGCCGCCTGGCACGCCAGTATCATCCGGATGTATGCAAGGAACCGGATGCCGAGATCCGCTTCAAGGAGATCAATGAGGCCTATCAGGTGCTGAGCGATCCCGAGAAGCGCGCCATCTATGACCGCTTTGGCCATGGAGGCGCTCCGGGCGGCTGGGGCGGTTTCGAAGGCTTTGGCGGTTTCCGCGATCCCTTCGAGATATTCGAAGAGTTTTTCGGCAGCAGCTTCGGGATGGGCTTCGGAAGCCGCACGCGGGCGCGACGTGGCCCCCAGCGCGGCGCCGACCTGCGCTACGACCTGGAGATCGAATTCACCGAGGCAGTGTTCGGCGCGGAGAAGGAGATCGAGATCGCCCGTCACCAACTCTGTCCGCATTGCGGTGGCACAGGCGCCGAACCGGGCACCTCACCGATCCGCTGCCCGGAGTGCAACGGCCTGGGTGAGGTGCGTCACCAGATGGGGTTCTTCCTGAACATCTCGACCTGTCCGCGCTGCCAGGGCGAGGGTGAAGTGGTCACCACGCCATGCAGTCGTTGCCGAGGGCGCAGGAGAGTGCTGGAACAACGCCGGCTGGCAGTCAAAATCCCCGCCGGTGTGGATGATGGCACCCAGATTCGACTCGCTAAAGAGGGCGAGCCGGGCCTGAACGGGGGGTCGCCCGGCAACCTGTACGTCGTGTTGCACGTGAAGCCCCATCGCTTCTTCCGGCGCGTGGATCACGACATCTACCTGGAATTGGCCATCAATATCGCCCAGGCAGCACTGGGCGATGAGGTGGAGGTACCCACTGTGGATGGCACGATGCACAAATTGATCATCCCGGCCGGAACCCAAACAGGTGACACCATCCGTCTGCGCGGGCTGGGCGTTCCCTATCTGCGGCGCGATGGGCGTGGGGACATGATCGTCACCATTCAGGTGCTGACTCCCACCAACCTCACCCCGGAACAGCGCGCCTTGTTGATCGAATTGGGCAAGACCCTAGACAAGGAGGTGGTGCCACAACGCGAACGCAGTTTCTTCGACCGGGTGCGCGAAGCGTTGGGTGTCTGAACCAGATGGGGCTCTATGAGCGAGCAACCCTTGATCGAAGTGACGTTATACGACCTGGATGCAGAGGCACTCCAGGCGGTCACACAGGTGTTCGACCGCTACGGCCGGGGCGGTGCAGTAATAGAGCAGCAGCTCGACGAGCAAGGTGAGGCGCGCACATGCGTCAAGACATACGTAGGCGCTCAAGAGGTTGAGCGCCTGCGCCACATCGAAATCGCGCTGGAACTGCTCAGTCGTGTACGGGTTAGGCAGCGACAATCCCCTCTCGTCCCGCCCGCGCTGCGCACCCTGAGCGAAACGGACTGGGCTGAAGCGTGGAAAGCAGGGTACCACACCTTCCATGTAGGCCGCTGCCTGGTGATCAAGCCCAGCTGGGAAGCTTATCATCCTCGTCCCCACGAGCGCGTTATCGAAATGGACCCCGGCATGGCTTTTGGCAGCGGACTGCATGCCACGACACGCCTGTGCCTGGCTTTGCTCGAAGAGCACGTACACCCCGGCGACACCGTGCTCGACCTGGGCAGCGGTTCCGGCATACTGGCCATCGCAGCAGCGCGCTTGGGTGCCGCCCATGTCCTTGCGCTCGATATTGACCCTGAAGCAGTGTATGTCGCCCGCGAAAATGTACAACGCAATGGCCTAGAGTCCACCATCATCGTACGCCATGGCACCCTTGCTCAGGATGGAACATTGCAGCTCGAAGCTCCGACGATAGTGCCTTCGTCCCATCCATCCGCACCGGAACGGTGGCACATCATTCTGGCCAACCTGCTGGCCGGCACCATCATTGAGCTGGCACCAGCCTTGGCACGTAACTTGTTCCCGGATGGAGTGTTGCTCGCGAGCGGCATCATTGCGCAGCAAAGCAAGGAGGTATCCAAGGCGCTCTCCGCTCAGGGTCTGGAAATCATCGCACAGCGTTCGGAAGGTGAATGGGTCGCCCTGTGCGCGCGCCAACCGAACCGAACGACGGGGGTGTTGCCGACAAGATTATGACACAACACCGCTTCTTTATCCCGGCTGAATGGATCCGAGAGCAATCCGTGACACTGTCCGACGAGACAGCGCATCAGGTGTGCAACGTACTACGCCTCCGACCTGGGGATCGCATCATTGTATTGGACAACACCGGCTGGGAATGCGAGGTTGAGTTGCAGCAAGTGTCCCAAGGCACCGTGACCGGCCAGGTGGTTGCGGAGCGGCCGGCGACGGGTGAACCGCGTACGCGCATCGTCCTCTACCAGGCGGCGCTCAGAGCACGCCGATTTGAGTTTGTGCTCCAGAAAGGCACCGAACTGGGCATTGCCGAATTTGTGCCCGTTGTCTGTGAGCGTTCTCTGGTGGCAGATGTCTCCGACCTGGATGCCAAGCGGGAGCGCTGGCAGCACATTATCCGCGAGGCAGCCGAACAGAGCCATCGCGGGCGGCTTCCGGTGTTGCGCGCCGCGATGATGTTTGCCCTAGCGTGCCAAGAAGCTATCGCCGCCGACACTTGTGCATTGATCCTCTCCGAGCACGAGAGGTGCGCCAACCTCAAACAAGTCCTTGCCCATGCCAAAGGCAATGAGCGCAAGCCTCCGGTTGCCTTCAGCCTTTTTGTGGGGCCAGAAGGAGGGTTCACCGCTGATGAAATCTATCTAGCGGCACAATATGGGATACAGCCGGTGGGATTAGGCCCGCGCGTCCTGCGCGCGGAAACAGCCGGCTTGGTAGCGGCCTCGGCCATTCTGTATGAAATGGAGTCATAAAGGGAGCCTCTTTTCTCGGCAAGGGGGACAGAGTCGTTCAAACACGGTGCCCAAGTCGCGAATCCTGAGCTACCCCGATAACCATACCTTCACACCCGCACTGAGCTGGAACGTACCGGCTTGCACATAGCATATCTTGTATGTACAATGCGTCCCAGGGAGATGCGAGGCCTGCAATACACGCTCAGTGGTTGGGCAATCTGCGATTGTCGGTCGCCTGACCGCTGAATCCATACAACAGGAGGTACTCGAATGATCCAAGATCAACCACCGGAAGAGAATGTACAATGGGAGATGCCCGAGCGAAGGCGTCCCAGGCGAATCGAAGAAGAGGCCGAGGATGTTGGTTTTCCTATCGTTTGGGTGTTGATCGGTGGTCTAGCCGCTTTGTTAACCATCGGGCTGGTGGCGCTGGGTTTGGTGCGCCTCTTCACCCGACCGGCGACGACCGCCGCGATAACCGTCACCCCCGTGGCCGCGGAGTCGACGCTCACGGAAGGCACTGAAACGCCAGCGGTGGCTCTTGAGACATCCGCACCGACGGAAGGGCCCAGGTTGGTGCCCACCTTCACGCCGACCATCGCCTTGCCAACCCCAACGCCCATACCGCCCACGCCTACGCCGCTTCTGCCCACCGCGACTCCCACATTGCCGACCGATATCCGGGTGGGAGGGTACGTGCGCATCGTGAATACAGAGGGCGCGGGCCTCAGTCTGCGCGCTGGTCCAGCACGCAGCACCGCCCGTCTGGTCGTTGCGGCAGAGAACACCGTGCTCCCTGTGCTGGATGGCCCGCGGGATGACCAGGATGGAGAAAGGGACGAAACGGGCGCTCTCTACCAGTGGTGGTATTTACGCAACACTGACGGGAGCGAGGGGTGGGGGCGTGCTGATTTCCTGGAGCCCGCCCCGCCTCCGGAATAAAACAGAAACGCTCTCTCAGGTTGTTTCGCAGGCTTCGGTGATATTTGGGCACATTCATCATCCCCAGGTGAGATCGACCATCTGGGGATGGTATATCATGTGAGGCTGGAACGATGGCCGAGTCATCCTCCCAGATCGATGTAGCGGAACGCATTGCCCGCTTGCGCGCTGAGATCAACTACCACGCTTATCGTTACTACACGCTCGACGATCCCATCATCAGCGATGCGGAATATGATCAACTGATGCAAGAACTGCGCCGATTAGAAGAGGTGCATCCCGAGCTCATCACGCCCGATTCCCCCACCCAACGCGTCGGCGCACCGCCTCGCCCTGAGTTCCGCAAAGTCATCCATCCCATTCCTATGACCAGTCTGTCCAACGCATTCAATGAAGAGGATATGCGCGCCTGGCTGACGCGCATCCGACGCCTCTTGCCCGAATACCTTCCCCCAGAGGAACTGGCATTCGTTGTGGAGCCGAAATTTGACGGCCTGGCGGTTGCATTGACCTATGAGAGGGGAATATTGGTGCGCGGGGCAACACGCGGCGATGGGATCGAAGGCGAGGATGTCACAGAGAACCTGCGCACCGTTAAGAACATCCCATTGCGCATCCCGGTAACACCGGATGGTCCTCCGCCGCCGGAACGGATTGAGGTGCGGGGTGAGGTGTACTTGCCCATTGCAGACTTCAACCAGCTCAATCAGGAGCAAATGGCCAAGGGCGAGCGTCTCTATGCCAACCCGCGCAATGCAGCCGCCGGCTCGGTGCGCCAGTTGGACAGCCGCATCACGGCGCGTCGTCGGTTGGCCTTCTTCGCCTATGCGATCGGCTATCTGGAAGGCGGGCCTTCTTTTACCAACCACTGGGAAGCTCTTATATATCTGAAGGAGCTGGGTTTTCCGGTCAGTCAGGACATCCGGCGTACCCATGACTTCGAAGAGGTGTTGCGTTTCATCCGCGAATGGGGAGAACGGCGCGATCACCTGCCATATGAAGCGGATGGCGTGGTGATCAAGGTGGACAGCCTGGCGCTCCAGCAGCGCCTGGGCATCGTGGGCAACGCCCCACGCTGGGCGATCGCCTATAAGTTCCCCCCTCGTGAAGCGACCACCCGTGTGCTGGGCATCGAGGTCAACGTGGGCCGCACCGGGGTCCTGACACCGTATGCCGTTCTGGAGCCGGTCAACGTGGGCGGGGTAACAGTCCGCCAGGCAACATTGCACAATTTTGAGGACTTGATGCGCAAAGATATCCGCGTGGACGATACAGTGATCGTCGTCCGAGCGGGTGATGTGATTCCCCAGGTGGTCAAGCCGATCCTCGAACGGCGCCCGCCCGATTCAGAACCTTATGTGATGCCCACCCGTTGTCCTTCGTGCGGCGAGCCGGTGGTCAAGCCAGAAGGCGAAGTAGCCGTCTATTGCGTCAATGCTGCCTGTCCGGCACAACTGGTGCGTCGGGTGGAGCATTTCGTGTCGCGCGGAGCGATGGACATCCTGGGCTTTGGCGAGCGTATTGCCGAACAGTTGATCGAAGCTGGCCTGATCAACGATGTGGGCGACATTTATAGCTTAAAGGACAAGCGGGAGCGCCTGTTCCAGCTGGAAGGGTTCGGCGAGAAGAAAGTGGACAACCTGCTGAAGGCCATCGAGGCAAGCAAGCAACAACCGCTGGAGCGCCTGGTGACTGCCCTTGGCATCCGCGGAGTCGGGAGCATAGTTGCCAAGACGTTGGTGGAACATTTCCCTTCATTAGACGCACTCGCGGCGGCCACAGAAGAGGATTTGCAACGGGTGGAAGGCATTGGCCCTGAGATTGCGCGCAGCGTCGTGGATTGGTTCGCGCGTCCGCGCCATCAAGAGGTATTGCGCAAACTGCGCGCGGCGGGGGTGCGCACCGAAGCAGCGCCGCGCGCCGTTGCCGTGGGCACTGCACCGCTGCATGGATTCACCTTTGTGATTACCGGCACGTTGCCCACGCTGAGCCGCGACCAGGCACGCGCACTCATCGAGGCGGCAGGCGGCAAGGTCACCGAAAGCGTCTCTCGTAAGACGAATTATCTAGTGGTGGGTGAAAATCCGGGCAGCAAGCTGGAGAAAGCGCGTGAATTGGGGATCGAGATCATCGACGAAGCGACGCTGCGCCGCATGATCGAGTCGAAGAAGTAAAACGAGTGAACAGGGATAGAGGAGATGGCCCTCCCGGAAGATAAGAGGAGCACACAGGGAACATGCCACCGTGCACCGATTATCGCGGTGGTTGGATCTGCCCTCTGTTCTGCGCACGAAGTGATGCTGGCAGAAGCGGTGGGGCGTGCACTGGCGGAAGCGGGTGCCACCCTGGTTTGCGGCGGGGGCAGTGGTGTTATGGAAGCGGCATGCCGTGGCGCCAAAAAGGTAGGCGGCCTGACAATCGGCATCCTGCCTGGCTTCCACGCCGGCGATGCCAACCCCTTCGTGGATATCCCGATCGTCACCGGTCTGGGGGAGGCGCGCAACGTAATCATTGTGCGCACCGCCCAAGCGGTTATCGCAGTGGGGGGTGAGTTTGGCACCTTGTCCGAAATTGCTTTCGCGCTCAAGCTGGGGCGACCTGTGATCGGGCTGGAGACGTGGGAACTCGCCAAGGCCGGGGAACCCTGCTTAGCTCTCATCCGTGCCCAAACCCCGCAGGAAGCGGTGCGTTTGGCCTTGCAATCACACGCTCATCTCTATGATCGGCGGTGATGCTCTCCAAAGCCCCGGTTTGATTTGACTTTAGCACATCTTTTCAGTATACTTGTACTTCGTACTATGGATAAAGGTGTCCATGGGCGGGTACCCAAGTGGACAAAGGGGGCTGACTGTAAATCAGCTGCGCAACGCTTCGGAGGTTCGAATCCTTCCCCGCCCATATCAGCGATGCAAGCTTGAGCATGGCAATTCACCCCGTACGCCCTCGTAGCTCAGTGGGTAGAGCACATTCTTGGTAAGAATGGGGTCACCGGTTCAAGTCCGGTCGAGGGCTTTCTTGTACGGTGGGAAAACACAGAATGGCTGCGTGAAAGCTTTAACGTTATCATCTGATACCTAGGAGGAACGCCCATGGCGAAGGAGAAATTTGTCCGGGACAAGCCGCATGTGAACGTGGGGACGATTGGGCACGTGGACCACGGGAAGACGACGTTGACGGCGGCGATGACGAAAGTGTTGGCGATGCGGGGGTTGGCGACGTATCGGCCGTTT
>JASFBB010000185.1:0-5130 GCA_036172345.1 Anaerolineae bacterium | reverse complement strand
TGAGGGAGCGGTTGATGTGCCGCTTGCTGACGCGCGCGGCGCGGTTTGATGTATCCGAGCCGCGACCGTGAGGGAGCGGTTTGGGCCGCTTGCTGACGCGCGCGGCTCGGTTTAATGTATCTGAGCCGCGACCGTGAGGGAGCGGTAATATGGCCGCTTGCTGACGCGCGCGGCTCGATTGTTCCAAACCTGCGGGAGGTTGAAACCTTTTCGCATCGTCCGGGTAGCCCATCAGAGCTTTAGCTCAAAGTGTAAATATCACGCTTTTACGCATTTCTAACAACACGTTTATGCGATTCTAACGGCTTTGTAGTAGGCTAGGGGGTGAAAGAGCTGGGATGCAGAAATAAATGATAACGCGAAAGGAGGTGTCTGGCTATGGCAGACCTGGTACGATGGGATCCCTTCCGTGAGATGATCTCGCTGCGTGAGGCGATGAACCGGCTGTTTGAAGAGAGCTTCGTCTCGCCGCTGGGCACCCAACTGTGGCGCCGCGAGGTGGTCGAGCCGCTCGCGATGGACGTCTATGAGACCGACAACGATTTGATAGTCGAGACTTCGCTGCCCGGCGTCAAGCCCGAGGAGGTCGACATCTCCGTGGTGGGCAACACGCTGACCATCAAGGCGGAGACCAAGAAGGAAGAGGAAAAAGAGGAGAAGGGCAAGTACTACTGCCGCGAGCGTCGCTATGGCCTCTTCCAGCGCAGCATCGCTCTGCCGGTAGAGGTCGATCCGAACAAGGCGGAAGCGGTGTTCGAGAACGGGGTGCTCAAGCTGACGTTGCCGAAGACCGAAGCTCAGAAGCCACGCAAGATCGCCATCAAGAAGTCGTAGTCACGCTGCAGCTAGCAGCAACGGGGAGACCATCTGCATGGTCTCCCCGCCCCTTTTCATAGCGACGCTGGTGCCAGCGGATCGTTCCGCTATGGGTGGGACTGTTCATCTGCCTCGGGAGAAGCCGCGCTGTTCAGGAGATAGCGCAGGATCAGTGTGTGGACCACCTGCTCCACCGGCGCCCAATCGTCGGTGAAAGGTGTGGTGCACGCTTCCACAGGGATAAATATCGCAGTGGGGCTGACAGGTATCCACCCAGCACCATCGGCACAGCGAACTTCCCACAAAGGTGCCGTCAGGGCACGCGCAGCGACCTCGCGCAATAAGGCGTGGTCCATCAGGGCGGCATTGGCAGCCAGGTTGGAGGCATGGGTTGGCTGCCGTGTTGCGATCACCAAGCTGTTGCCGGTAAAGCGACCCAAACCCGGTTCGTCCAGAACATACACGCTGGGGAAGACCGCTTTCAGGGTGCTCGCGAGGGCATTGACCAGCGCATAGTCCGTCTCCGAACGTGCCGCATTGATCGCCACCACGCCATCTTGGGGGAGGTGATCGCGCACCAGCTGGAAGAATTCCAGCGTGGTCAGATGAAACGGGATGTACGGTGGCCGATAAGCATCCACGGCGATCACCGAATAATCCTTGTCGCTCGTGCTCAAATAGTGGCGTCCATCTGCGGCTATGGCGTTTAAGTTGGGTTGATTCATCGCGAACCAACGCCGGCCCACTTCGATGATGACCGGGTCGATCTCCACACCGTCTATCGGGATGGCGCCGTAGACCGCGGTATACTGGGTGGACACTGTGCCAGCTGCCAGCCCAATGAGAAGCAGGCTGTGCACTCGGTCGGCGGTGTAAGGTGGTGGATTGAAATAGGGTGCGACCAGAAAATAATCCCAGATGCCCCTCGAAAGCACTGTATGCGGGTTGTACACCGAATGGATACCGAGCCCCTCATTCAGCTGCAGCCAATGGTCATCGCCAGAGCGGGTCACCCGGATGTAGTTATACATAGACTCAGTCTCGTAAATGATCTCTGCTTCCGCTCGGATCGGTTGTGTATGCCAGAGAAGTGCCGACAACCCGACGAGGGCCGGCATCCAGAGGTACCGCAGTGCCAGCCGAGGCGAAAGGCGCCATAGGTTGCTCAAGCTGACCGCCAGCAGGACCAGGGAGAAGAAAAGAAACGTGCGTCGGGTGCCGATGTTAGGAACAAGCACCAGCACCGGCAGGAAGGTGCCCAGGATGCTGCCGATCGTGCTGAGGGCGTAGATGCTGCCCGCCACATTCCCGCTATGCTGTATGTCGCGCGTAGCCAGGCGAATGGCGAAGGGGGACACGCACCCCAACAATGTCATAGGGACGCTGAACAACCCGAGCACCCCGATGAAAGATCCGAGCAGGATTCCGATGTCGAAGCGAGCGAGACCCTGGACACTCCAGTGCAGAATAGGCGCCGCGATCAATGGGATAACCCCCACCCCAAGCGCGGCCCAGGCGCAGATCTGGTATAGGGTGGTCTCGCGTGGGTCACGATCGGCCCAGCGCCCGCCGATCCAGTAGCCCAGTGAGAAATAAATCAGCACCAACCCGATCAGGTTGGCCCATACCACGATCGAGTTGCCAAAGAAGGGATCCAAAAGACGCGCTGCCGCGAGCTCCACCCCTAAACCGGTCATCCCGGCGGTGAAGACGAGCAGCAGCAAGCCGCTATGGCGTCGCAACAAGACGCCCCCTCTCTGCTATCAGGTTGGGATTAAGGTGTGCGCTACGCATTGTCTGGCGCGCTGAGCTGCCTTGGTCTGCTATAGTAGGCTTCAAATGTGCCTCCGTATTGCCGTCACATCGGCACAAAGCGATAACCGACGCCGCGTTCGGTGAGGATAAAACGGGGTCTGCGCGCATCCCGCTCAATCTTGCGACGCAATCTCCAGATGTACCACTTCACGTTCTGATTGCTGGTTTGCGAATCATAAGACCAGACGTTGTCGAAGATTGTGTGGGTCGACAGGACACGTCCGGCGTTCTGCGCCAGGAAGAGCAACATCCGATGTTCGGTGGGGGTGAGCTCCACGGGCTTACCATAGGCGATCACGCGATGTTCTGCCGGGTCGATGATGAGATCACCTCCTCCGAAGCGCATCGGCATGTCATGATAGAAGGGCGCGCGTTGGGCACGTCGCAGCACCGCGCGCACACGCGCCAAGAGTTCCTCACCCCGGAAGGGTTTCACCACGTAGTCATCTGCGCCGGCGTTGAGTCCCCGTACGACATCCTCTTTGTCCCCCAGGCCGGTCAGGATGATGATCGGGACGTCCGAGATCTGTCTCAGGTATTGGCACACCTCCCACCCGGAGATCCCCGGCATCTTCAGATCGAGGATGACCAGGTGGGGTTGCACCCGGTGGAATTCTTGCTGCGCACTCGCGCCGTTGTCCACCAGGAACGTCTGGAACCCTTCTGCTTCAAGCATTTTCTGAACATATTCCAGCGTCAAATAATCATCATCAACCACCAGGATCCTCTCAGGCATCGTGACCCTTCCCGAAGGCACCGGGGTGACCTACAAGCATCCCTATTAGCAGTCATTGTATGGCAACCGCGATGTGTGTCAAGTGCCCGGGTTGGGGGTGTTGAAAAACATCTCAGTCTATTTCTACCCGCAATCCGGTAGGGGCACGGCGTGCCCCTACCGTTGTAATGCCCTGCAAGGCGTCCTGCCTATTCCTACCAGCAATCCGTAGGGGCAAATGGTCATTTGCCCCCACCGTTGTGATACCCCGTGGTGATAGGGGCGGGTTCCGAACCCGTCCCCACGGGGTAATGCCTGGAGGACTTTTTCAACACCCTCCTTGCATGCCCATAGGCTTCATAGTACAATAACCTTAAACAGACGGAGAGTGATTTTGATGAAGTCCCTTACGGAATATCTCTGGATGAATGTCCCCTCGCGGGTCGGTTTTGTGAACATCACCCCTCAAGTGGAGGCATTGGTAGCGAAATCCGGAGTAAAAGAAGGGCTGTGCCTGGTCAATGCCATGCATATCACGGCGAGTGTGTTCATCAATGATGATGAGAGTGGTCTTCACCAGGATATGCAGCGCTGGCTGGAAAAGCTGGCGCCTCACGAGCCCACCTCACAATATGCGCACAATAACGGAGAGGACAACGCGGATGCGCATCTGAAACGCAGCATTATGGGGCGCGAGGTCGTGATGGCGATCACCAACGGGCGGCTGGACTTTGGACCATGGGAGCAGATCTTCTACGGGGAATTTGACGGCCACAGAAGAAAGCGGATACTGGTCAAAATCATCGGGGAATAAGCCAGGGGATAACGTGACACGCCGCGATGCCCGCGAGATCAGTCATCTGGTGTTGATCGCGGATGATGATCCATATCTGCGCTCGATTCTGCGCCGCATGCTGGAGGGGCAAGGACACAGGGTGGCAGAAGTGGTCAATGGCGCTCAATGTATTGAAGTCTTTGAGCAGCTGCAACCTGATGTGGTCTTGCTCGACGTGATGATGCCGGTGATGGACGGTTTTGCCGCATGTGCACGGTTGCGACAGCTCCCCGGCGGTGATAAGGTGCCCATCGTGATGATCAGCGTACTGGATGATCACCAGTCGGTGGCGCGCGCTTTCGAAGTGGGCGCCACCGACTACATGACAAAGCCTCTGAATGTGCGCATCCTTCTCAACCGCGTGCACTATATGCTGAATGCGATGCGCACAGAGCGTCTGATCAGTCGGGCTAAAAAGGAGTGGGAAGCCACCTTTGACGCGGTCGCCGATATGATCGTCCTCACCGACTTGAACGGCTCGATCGTGCGTTGTAACCGCGCCACCGTAGAACGGTTGGGCATCACATTCGTCGACATCCTTGGACACCCTATTCAAGAGGTCCTGCTGTGTGACCTGAAACCGCACGAGCTCGGCACGGCAATCTCCGGACGCGAGTTGGAATTGCCGTCGCTGGGAGGGTACTTTGCCATTTCGGTGTATCCGATCCACGTCCAGGACAGCCTGGAGGGTCTGGTATATGTGATACGGGATATCACCGAGCGCAAGCAGATGGAGATGCATATACTGGCCTCCCAAAAGCTCGCTGACCTGGGCACCTTAGCGGCCGGCATCGCCCATGAAATCAACTCGCCGCTGCAAGTCATCACCGGGGTGAGTCAAACGCTCCTCGATCGCTATGCAAGCGGCACCCTAGATGCAGAACGACTGCAAAAGGGCCTGGTCACCATCCATCGGAGTGGCTGGCGCTGTGCCGAAATCGTGCGCGCG
>JASFBB010000184.1:0-24482 GCA_036172345.1 Anaerolineae bacterium | reverse complement strand
GGCTCGTACGATCCGGATGGTGCGATCGCGGCGTATGCTTGGGACTTTGGCGATGGAACAACCGCAAACAAGGCGAAAGTGGAGAAAGAGTACACTCAACCTGGCATGTACACGATAGTGCTGACGGTGACGGACGATGGTGGGCTGACCGGGCAAACGACCTGGCAGGTGGTAATCGAGCAGCCTACACCCACCCCTGTACCCAACCAGCCACCGACAGCTATTATTGCGGCGCCGCCTCAGACACAAGTGGGCATGCTGTTGACCCTCGACGGCAGAGGTTCGGTCGACCCGGATGGGAGTATCGTCCGATACGCTTGGGACTTCGGCGACAACAGCGCTTGGAATGGCATGACGGTTAATAAGGTATACACGCAGACAGGCGTCTACACGATCACACTAACGGTGACCGACAATGCAGGTGCAACTGGCCAAGCGTTGCATCCTATCACGGTTGAGCCGCCACCGCCCGATAATACGCCCCCAACGGCGGTCATCAGTGGTGCTGGCATAGCGGGTGGACTACCACAACAACCACTTGTGTTCAGCGGCGCCACCTCGAGTGACAGCGACGGCAACATTGTGCAATATGTCTGGGATTTCGGGGATGGCACTGTGGCGTATGATGTGGAAGTGACCAAGGTTTACGAACAGCCGGGCACTTACATAGTGGTGCTAACCGTCACGGATAACGGCGGCTTGAGCGGTCAGGTATGGCATATGGTGACAATTGTGCTGCCGCCCGAGTGAAAAAGTCACTATACTCAGAAAGGCGCCGAATGGCGCCTTTCTGATTTTCTATGGCTTGCTCAGCTGTCATACAGCTGGGGGATATGCGCTTACCAGAACTCAGGTGGGATGGGGAACACCGGCTCCAAACCATCGCTCATTTGTTCTAGTCGTCGGTATTCATCTGCAGAAAGTGGGGTTAAGTGCTCGGCAATGTCACACATCCACCACAGAAATTCGGCATGGCTGGGGCTCACCGCGGCAGTGACAGGCTGTGACAAGGTGAAACGCAAGGCAAGAGCAGCTTCTTCGTAGCTTTCGACAGGCGAGTACCAGCATTTGGGCCATTTGTGTGGTTCGTCCTTGCCCCATAACCGCTTGGCAAGTGACTTGATCGCCAATATGCCCATCCCACGTTTGTGGGCTTCCTCGATCACACGTGGTCCGAAGGAGCTCTTGTGCCATACTACATAGTTGATTGGGAATAGGATCGTGTCGAAGTCAAACCGCTCCATCAGTGCCAAAGCTGCTTCTTCCGAATGGGCGGAGAAGCCCAGGTAGCGTGTCAATCCTTGCTCGCGTGCCTTGACGAAGGCCTCCATCGCACCGCCCGGCGCGAAGATCTCCTCGACCTCCTCAAGGGTTCTCACCTCGTGCAGCTGATACAGATCGAAGTAGTCAGTGCGCAGACGTTTAAGTGAGGCGTGTAGGAATTGGGTGGCCTCTTTAGCGTTGCGCTTCTTGGTCTTGCATGCGAGAAACACGAATTTGCGGTAGGGTTCCAGCGCTGGGCCCAGACGTTCCTCGGCGTTCCCATAGCTGGGGGAAACATCAAAATAATTGATGCCACGCTCGATTGCCTGTGCAACTAGACGGCATGCCACCTCGGGCTCCTCGTTCATCACGACAATGCCACCGAAGCCCACCACACTGAGCATTTCTCCCGTACGACCTAATCCTCTCTTTTCCATAGACTGTGCTCCTTAGTGTAAAAATATCGCTACTCCTCCGGAATCAGCGCCGTCTCGATGATCTGATCCGACGAGAAGTTATGGACCTGCAAGTAGTGTTTGACCACCTCCTCAAGAGCACCTAAAGGCAGCGGACCGATCAGCTCACTGCCAGCGATACTCACCCCAAAACGCGCCGCTTCCATACGAATGGTCTCCAGGACACGAGGGATAGGTGTCTGGACGTAGTTGGTCAGGTTCATCGAAATCTGCACCATCCCTTGATCTTCCAGCGCCAGCGCGATGGCGCGCACGTAACGGTAGCCACCGTTGATGTAGCGCACCGCTCGGGCGATATGCTGGGCGACTTTCAAATCCGGAGTGCGCAGATTGACATTGAAGGCGATCAAGGGGAAGCGTGCTCCGGTGACCAGCGCTCCCGATTGAGGATGGAATACAGCAGGCCCTTCATCGGGCTGCCATGCCGGGTCAAGGAGCTTTTGGGGTAACCCTTCATATTCCCCTTTGCGGATGTCAGCCAAATTGCGCCGTTCGGGGCGCGTCGCTGCCTCCTCGTAGTAATACACTGGGATGCCCAATGCGCCGACGAAGCGACCAAAGCGACGGGCGACCTCGACAGCATCTCGCATTTCTATGCCCCGCACCGGCACAAAGGGTACCACATCGACCGCGCCCAGGCGAGGATGAGCACCATGATGTTGTCGCATGTCAATGCGTTCCAGGGCGACGCGCGTCATCGATTGGGCCGCTTGCAGAACCGCTCCCGGTTGTCCCAAGAAAGTGAACACAGAGCGGTTATGATGCGCATCGGCGGAGAAGTCCAGCAGCTTAACCCCTGGCGTGACACGGATTGCATCTGCCACCGCTTCGACCGTGGCGACTTCCCGTCCTTCGCTGATATTCGGCACACACATCAATACGGCCACATAGATACCTCACAACCTATATCTTCGTGCATGATTTCCCGTTAGGGCGAGATATCGAGGATATGAGAGCTCTCACGTAACTGTTCCACACGGCGTGTGATTTCTGTACGTACATTGACATCTTTAATCGAGCGCAAGTTGGTTTCCACATTTGAGAGACATCCTTGCTGTCCTGCCTGTGCCAGGAGCTCAGCGCACTTCAGGTCGGAAGTCACGTTTGGATTACAGTGATCTCTCAACATACGACACAACTGCAACACGCGCCGGCAATGTTCGGCATTGGTTAACGGGACGTGGGTAGCGTGCACCAGGGCGGATTGGATTGCTAGGGAGCGTTCGTGGTATTGTGCTTCGCTTACCTTGGGTAGTCGATAGGCCGTACGCACTGCATCGAACGCTTGGGCATCTGCATCAGCGCCGGTCAACAACTGTCGGGAGAGTTCTTCCGCTTCAGCAGCCACTGAGGAATAGAACGTGTCAGGCTGGGGCAGTCCTCTGGCAACCGAGAGGCGCGCTACCATCGCCAGCAGTGCCGCCGCCATAGCGCCGGCAATGGCGGCAGCTGCTCCCCCACCGGTGGCATTGTCAGTGGGATCCAAAACGCGGCGCAATGCTTCGCTGCCTGGGTGATTGGTCATTGACTACTCGGAGCGGATCATCGTGGTCAAGTAAAATCTTCCGCTTGGTTGTTATGCATATTTTACCCTGTTGGGTGTATGGCAGCGGTGTGAGTGTGATCAGGAGTCTATATCTGAATAGTACAGGGTGTCAAGAAAGGTCTTGCTGGAAATATCCTGGCCCATTCTCTCATAAGAGGACTCACAATGGATTGAAGCCCTTGTGATCCTCGTTTGAGGGTGAAAAAAGGTGCCTCAGACGAGGCTGAGGCACCTTTGGATCGAGTGGTGATGGTGTGTCCAATAATCCTGAAGTGTGCCGCTCTAGGATGAAGAGGGCTATTTCTAGCGCACCGTCTTGACCTTGATGCTGCGCGGCTTGACCTCCTCGGCCTTGGGCAACGTCAGCGACAGCTCGCCGTTGCGGAAGGTCGCTTCTACCTTATCGGTCTGAACAACCGTGGGCAACGAAATGCTGCGCACCACTGGCCCGTGGTACAGTTCGTGACGGTACCAGGTCCAGTTCTTGGCATCCTCCAGAGCGGCGTCGCTGCGCAGCTCTGCCCGAATGGTCAGAGTGTCCCCCTGAATGTTGACTTCCACGTCCTCCGGGTTCACCCCCGGCAGACGAGTCCTGACCACGAGTGCCTCGGGGGTCTCGTAAAGGTCGATGGGCAGAGTTGCAGCATAGCCCGTTTCGTCGGCCTCACGCGCATAGCGGAAGAGGGTATCCTCAAACAAACGATCCATTGCCCGTCGCAGAGAGACGAAATCACGGAACGGATCCCATCGAATGACGCTTGCCATAGTATCACCTCCTGTCACTATATCCTGATAGTTCTAGACATTTAGAGAATAATTTGTTCGTCGCTATTCTTCGAAATCCGCTTTTATTGTATCTGTTATATGTTAGAAAATCACAAGTGGCTTGTTAGAGTTGCGTTAGCATTGAGGAGAGGAGGTGGTTTGATCGGCCAGGATCATACTGGCAATCCCGAGAGCTGCTTGAATAGCTACTTGCAGATCTCGTTCTGCTGCACTGACAAGGATATGTTCACGGGCAAATTCATCATAAGTTAGCGAGCGCGGCTTCCTCAAAGCGTTCACGCAGTGGCGACAACGCTCAAGCGCGCCTTGATAGGGATCGTGTCCACAAAGCAATTCTCCTTTCTATGCTTTCTTCAGTATGGCATCTCCGTGACATTTCAGCATCGGCTTAAAGTCCAGGTAGTCATTAATGGTGCGCACGCGAAATTCAATGCTGGCTTGTTGATCACGACAGAAAATCGGAATACCATCGCGCAATACAGCATAGCGCAATGCTGGCGGCGCCTGGTTGAGAATCAGCACATCAACTTCGTTAGCGTGCAGCAACTCTATCAATCCTCCAGTCAGTCCCAGTCGTGTCTCAAAACAATGATCCTCGTCGGGATGACCTGCCAGCAGCACCGCAAAATCCACGTCGCTGAGCGGACCGGCCTGGCCTCGCGTATAGGATCCGAAGAGGTGAGCCAGTGCGATCTCGTTCAGCGCGGCGAAATAGTGCCTCAGTGCTTCTATATGTTGGCTCAAACTCAGTCCCCCTGTTATCATACCCATATTCCTTAGTGAGATTATAACACTTGGGACAAGCATAGCCATCTTCGCAGCTTCCGAGCACTTGCTAAAGCTCGCCAAATATCCATCTCTTCCGCGCGATGGTAAACCCCCGATGAGCTTGAGATAGGCTTAAAGAGATGTGCGCGGTGCCCTTAGCGAGTGACAAACCAGTTCGAGCTGATCGTCGTACTCCGGCGCCATAATGTGCCAGTCGAAGCGGGCAACATAGGACTGCAAGGGCGTTACGGGGGGCCATGAAGTGGTGGTGATAAGGTGAGACAATCGTTCGATCAGATCTGTAAGATCCTGGTACAGACACATTGTGTGATAGGTGTGTGGAATCAGCTCCGGATAGCTCAACCGTTCCGGCAACAAGGGGAAGCAGCCACAATAGATGGCCTCTACCACACTGCTGCCGAAGAAATCGTGACGGGACGTGACCGGCAAGATGTCCGCATGCCATAGCCAGCGTGCATACTCTTCGAAATCGGCGACGTAGCCTATGTGTAGCACCCGTTCACCCAGGCGTGCTTGCGCTTCAAGAAACTCGACCGGCTGTTCCCGCGGACATTCGCCCAAGATCACCACCCGAAAATCCAGCCCGCGCTCGACGAGCGCATAAAGAGCTTCAAAGAACTCGCGCGGGTTCTTATCGTATTCCCAGCGATGATTCCATAGGATGACTGGTGGATTGTTGGGTTTCTTCCGCGTGGTATGTCGGAAGGCATCCAGGCGCGTCAGATTCAGCCCCAGCGGCAACACGGCACTCTTTGCGCGCAATGCGGCGATGGTATTCAACTCGTTGTAATCGGGAAAGTGTTTCAACAGGCGTGGCAGCTCCGCGAAGAACGATTCGCGGTGATAGGCTGAGTTGAAGAAGATGACATCCGCCGCCAGAGCGCTGGTATAGTTGATGAAGCCATAGTGCACATCGCGTCCTTTCACCCTGTCTCGGTCGTGCGGTGCCCAAGGATAGCTCATTTGATTCTCGTGAAAATACACTGCGGTAGGAATATTCCAGGTGCGCGGACGGGTGAGTGCCAGGAAGGTGGTCAAATCCAACATGTCGGTCACCAGGATGCAATCCGGCATTCGCTCCAGCGCGAGGAACTGACGCGCCAAGGTGACCGCTCCGCCGTGCATACGCCACTTCCAGAAACAGCCTGGCAGCGTCAGAGCGGTCACCTCATGTCGAGTGTGTGTAGTGTATCCCTTCACCCAGGCGGCATGAGAGCCGCCCAGGTAAGGTTCTAGGAGCAGTACGTGCACTTCTCAGTCAAAGGGCAGGATATGGCGTGCAAAATGCTCTTCTAGCACCTGATAATACATCTCCTCATGCTCTTGCAGCACGGCGAGCAACCGGTCACGGAAGCGATACGCCGCACCCTGCCCGCTATCCCGTGCCGTCAGCACCGAGCCGAAGGTAACGTGTAACACCTGGCGACCCTCGAAGGTGTCCAAAAGGCTCGAGAGTGCTTGGTCGCTCGCAGAATGTATCATTGCGGAGGCCCGGCTGGTATCCGCTGATACATGGTAAGATTGACGATCGGCCGCGTAGCGTTCCAGCGCAAAGGCGAGAATCTCGCGGAACAAGGTGGGATGCACGCGTGCCACAATGCGCAGCGCCTCCAGATAGCTGGTGCCGGCCGTTTTGAGGTGTACCAGATCTCCCGCTATCCGAGCAGCGATCGGATAGAGTGCAAACTTATCCGAGCCGGAGTGGAAGCTGATCTTATACGGGCCCAGCGCACGGGCGATGGCGACATGGGTGCGCAATTGTTGCTCGAACGCTGCGACATCACCGATATAATCCACACCCTTTTCGAAGCGTCCCACGAAGCGCGGGGCCAGACTCACCATTTGTATCCCTAATCGCTTGAGCTCGTTGGCAACGAAGTAATGTTCCGCTGGCGAGGTAGGCGTGGTTGTCTCATCCACAGAGACTTCCAGCTCGTACGCTCGGCCGGAGTTGCCCAGCCGACCGACGAGGTAGCGATAAAGCCGCACCGTATGCATCACCGCGCGGGCATACTTAGCCACTGCGCGGAGTAGGGTGAGCTCGTCGAACGTGATGGCAAAACCGCCCACGTCCATTGTGTGGCCCAGATAATGACGCCGCAAGTCAGGCCAAGAAATCTCCATCTCGTGCCAGGGCAGTTGTTCCACCTTGTTGCGCAACAGCTCGAGATCCTGAGTTGCGGCCTGGTCATCCACATAGTCTCCAGGGTCGAAGGTATAGAGGACAAAACCAGCGGAGACACACCGTTCGATATCCTCAGCCGTTTTGAGGTGATCGGCATCAGCACCGTATCCACCGCGCCAACCTTCCTGGAAGACGCCCCATGTTACATCGTCCAGAACCTGCTGGGGTGTGCGTCCAGTGCGCGTCATCTCGCGGATGGATTGCTGGGCGAAGACAGGGTACATCGTGCCGCGGCGCACGGCACGCACGTGTCCTGGGGTAGCAATTCCCAACCGGTCTCCACACCCGACCGACTTGCGCAATCCCACCGCCTGGGGCGCCAGGAAGGGCAGCTGAGCACGCAATGCCTGCGCATTCATTGTATTGGTGGGGCACACCTGCAAGGATGCGGCAATCCCATCGCAAGAGACGGTGGACTCTGAGCCGATGAACCTGGGCAATGGACCACCTACGCGAATAATCCCCAAGTAACGCGCGCCGCCGCGTTTACCAAGGAAGTAGATCGTCCCCTTTTGGACGACAAGGGAACGCGTATAGACGGCTATGTCGGCGATACGTCCCAGTTCGGCGGAAAGTGCCTCCGCCTGGTCAGATGGCGGCGGATCTACCGGTGTCGGGGTGCTGAGCTGTTCTCTCAAAAGCACCATGGCCAGCTAACCTCTGTATGCCTGAGGAACATAAGTGGGCAGCTTTTGGTCCGCCATAATGCGCTCAAAGCGGGCGAAGCGTTGCAGACCGTTGACCAGTGGAATGGTCGGCCAGTTATCCCCAATCAGCGGGCGTGCATAGGCGATGAACTCGTCTGTGACATCAATGCGGTTCTCAGCGATCCATTGGCGCGGGAATTTGCGCTCCGAGTTGGCAACCAGCTCCAGGGGCACCTTGTCATAGCGCACACGATAAATGGGGCCAGGTTCGCGCAACAAGGTGCTCATATAGCCTGATCCATCTTCGACGGCAATTTGCACCGCCTTCTGCCCGAGTTTATAGGCTTCTTCCATATCTACGGTCGAAGCGTAAATCATGTTGTGGCGTTGGTCTGTGCCCGGAATATTACCCCGTGCTGCGCCACGCGCCGCCAGGCCCACATGGTTGAGATAGTTGACCACTACCTGTTCCACCGTGGTCTCACTTGAGGAGAACTGGGTATGTCCGAAAGCATCCTTGCGCTCTCCGATCGAGCCGACGTCGAATCCCTCGCTCACTACTACAATGCAGCGCTTGCTGCGCTTGAGCTCGTCATTCACCAGATCGGCCATCTGTTCCAGGGTTAAACCACTTTCGGGCAGATAAATCTGCAATGGCATCTGACGATATGGGTCTGCCAGACGTGCGGCGGCCGGGATAAAGCCGATCTTACGTCCCATTGCTTGCAACACTAACACCGGATCGGCCGGATATGAGCCCGCATTCTCCTCATTCGCTCCCTGGACGGTCAATGCCCAGTAGCGCGCTACACTGCCGTAGCCAGGCGTGTGGTCGATCAGCCTGAATTCACTATCTCCTACATCGTTGTCGATGGTTTTCGGTCCGCCCACTGCCACCAGATCGAGGCCGCGTTCATGGGCTAGTTTGGCTACTTTGTGGGCGGTATCCATCGAGTCGTTGCCACCGATGTAGAAGAAGTACCCTACGTGATGAGCTTTAAAGACCTCAATGATGCGCTCGAAGTCTTCTTGTTGTGTCGCTTTGAGCTTGTAGCGACACGTCCCGATGCTCCCTGCCGCGGGGGTGACACTCAGAAGGGCGATTTCTTCGTCCGGCTGGGCCGAGAGATTCAACAGCTCTTCCTTAAGCACCCCCTCAATGCCGTGCAATCCGGCGTAAACCGTCTCGAAATGATGTGGCATCGCTTTGCACATCTCGACAATGCCACGCAAAGTGCTGTTGATAACCGGAGTTGGCCCACCGGATTGGGCGACAACAACGTTTTTCATCTTGGCCATAACGCTTCTCCCCACATTCCTCTATTAGACGTTGTAAGTTCCTGCTGTGGCGGTACCTCCGTGGCCTGTCCAGTCGGTGTGGAAGAACTCACCGCGTGGTCGGTCAACTCGTTCATAGGTATGTGCGCCGAAGTAGTCGCGTTGTGCTTGCAGCAGGTTGGCCGGCAGCCATGCACGACGGTACCCGTCGTAGAAGCTCAGTGCGCTGGACATCGCCGGCACTGGGATGCCCATCTCTACCGCGCGTGCTACAACACGCCGCCAGGACGGTTGGGCTGATTCGACGGCTTCCTTGAAATATTCATCGAGCAGCAGATTGCTGAGCTCGGGGTTGCGGTCAAATGCCTCTTTGATCTTGCCGAGAAACACCGAGCGGATGATACAGCCGCCACGCCACATCAGAGCGATGCCGCCATAGTTCAGGTTCCAGTTATACTCCGCTGCTGCAACGCGCATCAGCATGTAACCTTGGGCGTAGGAAATGATCTTCGAGGCATATAATGCCTCACGGATGTCCGTTACGAACGCTTCTCGGTTGTCGTCGTGGCGACCGAACGGGCCGCTCAGCACCCGCGAAGCGTGCACACGTTCTTCCTTGAGAGCGGAGAGACAGCGCGCGAACACCGCTTCCCCGATGAGCGTCAGAGGCACACCCGTGTCCAGCGCAGAGATAACTGTCCACTTGCCTGTGCCCTTCTGTCCGGCGGCGTCGAGGATCTTGTCCACCAATGGTTGCCCATCTACATCCTTGAAAGCTAAGATATCGCGGGTGATCTGAATCAGGTACGAATCGAGCTTTCCGCGGTTCCACTCGGCGAACACCTGGTGCATCTCATCGGCGCTCATACCCAGGCCTTCTTTCAGAAGATGATAGGCTTCGCCGATCAGCTGCATATCGCCGTATTCGATGCCATTATGCACCATCTTCACGAAGTGCCCGGCGCCATTCTCGCCCACCCAGTCGCAGCAGGGGGTGCCGTCGTCGACCTTGGCCGCTATTGCCTGAAAGATGGGTTTCACGTGTGGCCAAGCAGCCGGCGATCCACCAGGCATAATGGATGGGCCATGACGTGCTCCCTCCTCGCCACCGGAGATGCCGGTGCCAATGTAGAGCAATCCCTTGGACTCCACGTAAGCGGTACGCCGGATGGTGTCTTGGAAGTTCGAGTTGCCCCCATCAATGATAATATCTCCCGGTTCGAGATGCGGGATGAGCTGCTCGATGAAGTCGTCTACCGCCTGTCCTGCTTTGACGAGCAGCATCACCCGTCGCGGCCTTTTCAGCGCGCGCACCAGCTCCTCGATGGAATGTGTTCCGATCACCTTGCGCCCCTTGGCGCTGCCGTTGATAAACTCGTCCACCTTGGAAACAGTACGGTTGTAGACTGCCACCGTGTAGCCGTGATCGTCCATATTCAATACCAGGTTCTGCCCCATCACGGCCAGACCGATCAATCCAATATCTGCCTGCACTGTCATAGTTCTTCTTTCCTCCTTTATTTCTTTATCTCTAAAACACGATACATCACGCATCGGGTGTCCGACTTGGCCGTACCCGATATAAGAGTTCACCTGCTTTGGGGATGACCACAGTCCCTTCCGCCTCGCGCCCCTGCCACTCCTCCAGACGAATAGCATCCGGGTTGAGATAGCCGAGATTAACACGCCGGCATCGTTCAGGGGGGATGCGGGTTGCCAGGGTGACGGCGATGCGCGGTCGTTCGACGCCATTTTCATACGTGCCAATCCCACGCAGGTGCGTCGAGTGTGCCAACACACCCCATGGATAGTGCTTGAAGCGATCCCACTGCTTCAAGAAGTAGTCCCGCACGTGGTAACCAATTTCGTCGATGATGCGCCCGTGTGTGTAGGAAATCTCATCGATGTGCGGCGCATAGATGATCACCTCGCCTCCATCGACCACGGCGGGTTCCATTTTGTACATCCCCTTAGCCGCTGTCCAGAGATCGTCATACATAGTGGGCATAATGCTCAACACGCGTTGGAAGGGTCGTTCAACCCATCGGATATGCACCCGGCTGGAAAGTTCTGCGGCCGGGACGAAAGCTTCCTCTGGCGTGCCGATGAACAATCCTGCCAGCCCGCCATCGTGAGCACCCCCCGCCTGCACTACCATACTGAAGCATAGCTTAGGGCGCGTGATCATTGCGGCTGCCTGATCCACCACGGCACGCACTGGGGTATAAAGGGTGCCGATCACCTCATAGCTGGTGATTATGGCTCCCAGCCAGTGAGTAAAATTGATCACCTCTGGGCCGCTAATACCGGGGAAGAAGTACTTGTTACCGCCGGAGAAACCGATAACCTCATGGGGGAAAACGGGTCCGCATAGAAAGATGTAATCGTACTCCAGCACGAGCTTATTGACCCTGACCGGAACGTCCAGCGAGAACAAGCCATTGGTGAGCTCGGCGATGCGCTCGGCAGGGATCACACCCAGGGTGGTGAAGGTCTCCGGCCGGTCCCAACGATGATTGAAAATGTGCGAATCTCCGAAGAGGCTGTTCACGACAGGTTGCCCCACCAGTTGGCTGAGCGCGGCATCGCTCATCGGTTGATGCGTGCCCAATGCGACCAGGTAGTCCAGCGCCTTGACCCGTTTGGCAAGCAGCTCGTGCAACAGGCGCACCATCAACGGGATGGGTGCCGTGCGAGTGCCATCTGGTACCACCACAATGACTCGGGATCCATTCAATGGGACATCGTCGAGCGCTTGCTCCATCAGCTGGTGTACTTGCTCTTCGGTGAGAAATCCCTGTTCGTTGCCAATCCCAACTGCCATTCATTTACCTCTCATTTACCTCTTCTTCCACGGTGGCGTCTCGGGCAGCCTTGCCTCGAACTCGGCGATGAGCGCCTGCTCGTATGCGCCAGCGTAGGTGCCAGTGACAAACCTTCGGTATGCTTCTTTGAAGAAGCGCTCCCAGGATTCGTTCTCGGCTCCGGGGTTGATCGGGTAGAAAAGGGCGTTGTTCGCCTTGGCTGCCTTCATATCCCCAGGGGCGTCGCCGATCACCAAAATATTCTCTGATGGATACTTACCGCTGGCGGCCATGGCCAGGTGCTGTGTTTTGCTTCCCATTTCCTGTCCAGCGATCACGCGAATATAGCGATCCAAGCTGTGTTCCTGCCATTCACGCACCAGTGCCTCGGTAGGTGTAGCACTGACGACAATCATATCCGCGTCCTCGTACATCATCTCTAGGCTCTCGCGGACGTAGGGGAAGGGAGGTACACCATGCACCATATCGGCAACCGCGGCGTTGACCGCCTCGCTCCAGGCCAACCCCTGCTCCAGCTCGGGATGATAATGTTCTCTAAGGTACTTTTTCAACCCGTCGTTGCTCAACGGCAGGCCGGAGTCGATGAACGCACGCAGTGCTTTTGCTTCGGTGATGGGGATTTTACGCGCAATCACCTCAGGCCGTTCGCGCAGCAGATCAAACACCATCACCAATGCTGGCCAACGATTGATGCCGCGCCATTTGGAATACAAATTGACGAACTCCACCGCCTCGCGTGCATACTTGGACACGCCCTGCAAGTTCCAGTACTTGATCGTATTGGGGCAGAAGCACTCTTTGTGTTTGATCTCCATTGTATCAAAGGCGCATCCGTCTGAATCGATGCCAATGAAGAACTTGCGACGTGCCTTAAGTTCTACCAGAGGACGGGCTGCATCAGGATACTCTGCCATAGTGTATCAACCTCCGCGTTAAAAGTGATCTACAAAGGTCATTTTCGGTGCTACTGCGTGAACCCGCTGTTTCCTGCATCTTTTACACCCCGCTGAAAGCGGAGAACCCGCCATCCACTGGCACCACGATGCCCGTTACATGGGCCGAGGCGGGTGAGAGCAACCACAACACAGCGCCCAACAGGTCTTCTGGTGTTCCGAAACGACCCTGGGGTGTGTGCTCGATAATTGCTTTGCCACGTGCGGTCAGCTCTCCGGTCTCCTGATCGATCAAGAGGTAGCGATTCTGTTCAGTGAGCATGAATCCGGGTGCAATGGCATTCACCCGAATGTTGGGACTGTACTCCTTGGCCATGTGCACCGCCAGCCATTGGGTGAAGTTGGTGACGGCCGCTTTGGCGGCTGAATAGGCCACCACACGGGTCAGCGGACGAAAGGCGTTCATCGAAGAGACGTTCAAAATGACCCCGTAGCCTTTCTCAGCCATGCGCCGCCCGAAGACCTGGCTAGTGACGATGGTACCAATAGCATTTAGGTCGAACACGAAGCGCAGGTCTTCCACACCGATGTCGAAAAATTGCCTGTCCGGACCGGTAGTAGCGCGTGGGTTATTGCCGCCTGCCGCGTTGATGAGCATGTCGGGACTGGCACCGAATTCCGAACGGATGACCTCGTCCGCCTTGATCAGGGTATCCCGTTCCAGCACGTTGCCGTACACAACCAGCGCACGTCCGCTGCAGAGATTCAGACGTTCCATCAGACGATTGGCCAGAGCGGGGTCGCGGTCGAGGATCACCACATTGGCGCCCAGACTAGCCAGGGTGCACGCCATCTCGCCTCCTAATATGCCGGCGCCCCCTGTGATCAGAACAATATGGCCGGTGAAGTCATATATTTTGGTAATATCTGACATGTCCATGCTACATCCCTCTATATGCTGAGAGCGGCTGTTATGCCGACTCGCGGATGACCAGTTCAACCCCGATCTCAACAGCAGAAGGCCATTGTGTGGCATCCTCAATCATGGTCAACAAGCATTGTGCGGCCCGATATCCCACTTCGTATTTGTTGACACGAATGGTGGTCAATGCTGGATGGACCAATGCAGCGATCCAAATATCATCAAAGCCAACCACGGCACGTTCTTCTGGCACATGATATCCCAATGCCATACAGGTTTGCATTGCACCCAAGGCCATCACATCGTTGTAAGCGAATAAGGCGGTGACCTCAGGATGACGATGCAGTAGCTGCTCGGCGATGATCCCTCCGCCATCCAGGGTAGGTGGGCCAGGCACAATGTAGCTCTCCTGAAAGGGCAGGCGATGTTCGGCGAGGGCGCTGCGGAAGCCCTCCACCCGTTGGATGCTGCTGGGCGAGGAAGGTGGCCCAGCCAGCATGCCGATGTGGCGATGTCCCCGGCGTACCAGGTGCTCGACCGCCAATCTGGCGCCGGACAGGTTATCCACCAGCACCATCCCCACTCCGGGATGCATGATAGGGCGGTTGAGCACAACCAGCGGACGATAATGTTCCACAAAAGCGAGCAGCTCGGCATCGGCGATGCGTGAACCGAACAGCAGGATGCCATCCACCGGCTGAGATGCCAGCGAATAGAGAATCTGGTGCTCATGTTCAGCGCTCTCATCTGTGTTGTATAGGAACACATGATAATCCTTGGCGCGTGCTGCATCCTGTACGCCACGTGCCACTTCGGGAAAGAAAGGATTGGTGATATCAGGCACGACCAGGCCCAGCGTACGAGTGCACTGGGTGGCCAAGCCGCGCGCCACCCAGCTGGGACGATAACCCAGCCGCTGGATCGCATCCATCACGCGCTCCAACGTGGGTGGGCTAATTTCGCTCTTGTTGTTGATCGCACGTGATACGGTCTGGCGTGAGACCCCCGCCGCTCGTGCGACATCCTCAATGGTGACGCGGCGTCCCATTGTAGTCGATCCGTTTTTTAATCGCGTGACCGTTTCTGTGAGCGCTCCCGTGAGCGCTCACAGATGTTAGCATATAACCAGTTGGGCTGTCAATTCTTGAGTCTTGAGCATCTGCTCAGGAGCGCTTAACCTGTGCCAAGGTCAACCGTTTCGCCGTTTGATCGTCGGATATAACGGGCAGATATGTTTTGCTCTGCGATATATCATATGGGAGTGTGAATTGGCTGTCCGGATCGGTCTGGTAGCGGTTCAGCGTGGGCGAGTATGTCGTGACCCGAATGATGTGTTGATGTGGGGAGAATTCTAAGATTCTCAGCCAGCCGTCACCGCCGTTAGGTTCATCCTGGTAGTCGGCCAGAAGAGTGTAGATCATGCGCCCCTCGTACACGTCCGTTCGCCACGCTTCGGCGTGCACGTGGCCACACAGCAACAGGAACAGATTGGGGTTATCGCGCAAGTTGCGGTAAATCGCCTGGCCCAGAAAGGTGAAGGAAGCATCCGCATCCAGAATCTCGTGTGAGACCACAATGGCATGACGATCGGGATGAGCTTTCAGCAGCGCATCTGCCCATGCGAGGACGTCGCCACCCGGTCGATACTGCAGGTTAACCACGATGAAATCCATACCACCCGCGCTGAACAATCCATAGTTGTTATTGTTGTCCTCCCCATAGTGACCCCCGTAGTAACCACGGCCGGAGAAGCGCTGTACCCCGAAATAGAGGTTGTAATTTTCAGTGGGAAAGTCATGGTTGCCGGGTAAGATGCCATAGGGGATGCCATCTGGAAGCTTCGTGGTGAGAGGATCTTCTAAAAGAGCCATAGCAGCGGACGCGTTTTCCCACTGGCTTGTGGAGGAGGCCGTGTTGACAACATCCCCTGCATGAACCACGTATGCGATGTTGTGGGCTTCCCGATGTTGTGCGATCCATCGCGTCTGTGCCTCGAAAATATGCGGGTAGCTTTGTGCGTAATTTTGAGTGTCCGACAGCATGACGATCGCAAAGTTTGAAGAGCCCGTTTCTTCTGCCTGCCCAAGCGAAACAGCGTGCTCACAGAGGATATGTTGGGAAAACCAGAACGAAATGGCCAGGAGCAGCCACATCGGTGCTGCGTGGGAAACCCGACGAAAGAAGGCCATGCGCAGATCTCACCTCCAATAGACTAACGTTCGCAGGGCAAGCGTCCTTCGCTCCGAAGCACTTCAACTGGAGCGTCTCGGTTGTCAAGACGATTGGTACAGACGTATACTAATTACCCATATTCTACCATATGCTGGCGGTCCGAGCCATATGCACTGTACCGATGCGCAGAGACTGCTATGGCGTCGCTGGTTGGTTATAACTGTGGTGGAGGGACTATGGCGCTTTTCTTGGGGATCGACACTGGTGGTACGTATACAGACGCGGTCCTTTTCGACGAAGTTGATGGAGTGGTTGCCTCGGCCAAGGCGCTGACCACCAAGTATGACCTTACCGTCGGCATCCGCGAAGCGGTGGAGCGGGTGTTGACTGATGCCCATCTCATCCCCGCGATCCGTTTGGTATCCCTTTCAACCACGTTGGCGACCAACGCCGTGGTCGAGGGCCAAGGAGCGCCCATTTGTCTCTTGCTGATCGGTTATCCGCATGACGCGTTAGAATTTGAGGGGCTCGGACAGGTGATGAAGAGCGACCCGGTGGTCTTCATCGGGGGCGGCCACACAGTAGTGGGTGAGGAACAAGCACCCCTCGATCTGGCTGCAGCGCGCCAAGCCATCGAAGAGAACGCCGCGCGCGTGGCTGCGTTTGCCGTCTCGGGTTATTTTGCCGTGCGCAATCCAGAACATGAGATCAGGGTGCGCCGGCTGATCCGTGAGATAACCGACCTACCGGTGACGTGTGGGCACGAGCTGAGCTCGAACCTGAACGCACCGCGCCGTGCGTTAACGGCGGCGTTAAATGCGCGTTTGATCCCCTTCTTGCACCAGCTCATTATGGCGGTGCGTGCCTTGCTGAGCGAGAAGGAGATCAAAGCGCCATTGATGGTGGTGAAAGGTGATGGCTCTCTGGTCGAAGCGCAGATTGCCCTGGAGCGTCCGGTGGAAACGATCCTTTCAGGCCCGGCTGCCAGTGTGATCGGCGCACGTTATCTTTCCGGCGAGCGTGATATGGTTGTGGTCGATATGGGTGGTACGACCACGGATATCGCTCTCGTGCGCGATGGACGCCCTATGCTCAACCGTGAAGGTGCTGTGGTAGGGGGTTGGCGCACGATGGTCGAGGCTGTGGCCATTCATACCTTTGGCTTGGGCGGCGACAGTGAAGTGCAGCTCTCTGATACCGAATGGGAGGGCTTGGCCATTGGGCCGCGTCGCATTGTGCCCCTCAGTCTGCTGGCGCATCAATATCCCGATGTACTGGGAGTGTTGCATCGGCAGCACAACAAGCGCACGGCAGGTATGTATGATGGCCAATTCGTGGTGCGTCAGCATCCGCTTGATGGGGCCGATGGCACGCTTTCACCATTAGAACAGAGGATATGGGAGGCAGCGGCATCCGGCCCGGTGCCGTTGGAGCAGCTGGTAGCAGGGTCGCGGAGCGCTTATCTCATCCGTCAGGCGGTGACCCGCCTGACTGAACAGGGATGGTTGGTTGCAAGCGGATTTACTCCGACGGACGCGGCGCACGTTTTAGGGTATCAACGCGACTGGTCACGTGAGGCAGCGTATTTGGGTGCCGTGCTTTGGCTGCGTGCTCATCGCATGCTGAAGACAGCACAGGAGGACGACGTAGAAGCCCTATGCACCCGTGTGTTGCGCCAGCTCACACTGCAGGCTGGTCGGGCAGTGGTGAACGTGGTAGCGGAGGAAGAATATGGGGTGAACCTGGAGATGTGTCTGCCCGCGCGGCAGCTATTCGTCGATCGAGCGCTGGCAGCGTGCAATGGGCACAACAAGGCTTTAGAGGTTTCCCTGATGCTCAACCACACCCTGGTGGCCATTGGGGCGCCGGTGTCCACTTACTATCCGTCTGTGGCAGAGCGGCTGCACACCCGCTTGTGCATTCCCCCGTATGCCCCCATTGCCAATGCAGTGGGTGCCGTCGTGGGTGGCATCACCCAGGTGGTGCGCATACAGATCAGACCACTGGGCGATGAAACCTTCCGTGTCCACCTGCCAGATGGCATCCGAGACTTCGTTACCCTGGAGAAAGCAGTAGCTTGCGCGACGGAGGCAGCCGCGTCCTTGGCCGAAAAGCGCGCATACGCAGCAGGCGCCATCTATGTGTATGTGCAGACTCAACGTCGCGACCAAATCGTGAATGTCAGGGGAATGGAGATCTTCCTGGGAAGCGAGGTGATCGCTACGGCTTCTGGCCGGCCACGACTAGCAGAGTCATAAAGGCAACATCCTTGAACTCTCCGGAGGAAAGGATTGTCATCCGTCTAATTGGTCGTGGCATCGGACAATGGTATAATGGCATGCTGATCCCAGCGGAGGGTAGAAAGCTGAAGCGCAGGAGATTTTTATGGCGCGTAAGCAACAGATGAAGAGCACAGCAGCAGCGAAACGAAAACGCTCGACTGCGCGTATTGTCTTCTATATCCTGAGCGTGTTGATCGTATTGAGTATGGCCATCGGCTTCGTGATCGATGCCCTTGTCGTCCCGTCTTATTATGAGACGGTCACCCCTGTGCCGATTGTGTCGCCCCAGCCCTGATAGTCTGCGCTCTGTTCGCCTGGCCGCAACTAGCAAAAAAGAGTTGGTCGAGCGGAGGATACCGATCTCATCGCGCTCAGCGCTCATCTGGAATACCGGGAGCAAACATTGTTCGCACCTCTTACTCTGAATGATCCGTTTACTCTATTCATTGTCGCTCTGGCCAGCATCCTGATTATCGGCTATCTGGTCGGGCGCGCGGTGAACCGAGGGCGAGCGCGTGTCATCAGCGCCTGGCTCGAACCCGGTATGCGCATGCTGGGAGGGACACCATTGGTGCAGGCAGTGAATCGCACTGCCTTCCGCGTCAAGGTTACTCAGGCGCGCGCGCCTTTCTCTGTGGTCACCGCATCGGTCGTTTTGTTGTCACGGGAAGTGCTGCCCATCTGGCTGTGGGAGCGGATTCACCGAAACTCTGATTTAGTGTTCTTCCATTTGACGTTGCGACGCGATCCACGGATAGGTGTGGAAATCGTCAACCTGACTCGCGAGCTGGGTCGCCGTGGAAAAGCTCAGGCGGGGCACCTGCACTGGCCTCTGGCGACGACACGAGGCGCTTATCATCTCTATTGTGCGGGGAGCAACCCATCTGACCATCCCGTGGACAAGCTCCTCACCCACGTTGCCGACGCACGTTACGCGCCGCATCGCGTGGCCATACGCGCCCACGCCCCGCACGTGCTGGTTAGCTTCGCCTTTTCCGAAATTCAGCGTTTCTCCTCAGCTGAGTTGATGCGCTGGATGACCCAGCTGGTGCGTTTGATCCCTTTGGGCGATGAAGGAGAAAATGCGTGAGCGGCGTAGCTGTGGAAGGGCAGCTGGCACTGCTGATCAGCCCCCGTGGCAAGCGCTTTATTGTGTTGCTGCGGGCTGGTGATGCCTTGCACACCCATGAGGGCATTATCCGCCATGATGAGATCATTGGGCAGCCATGGGGACGCATCCTCAAGACTCAGCTGGGGAGGCCATTTCTAGTGTTGCAACCTTCTACGCACGATCTTATTCTGCATATGCGCCGTCAGAGCCAAATCGTCTATCCCAAGGAGGCCGGCTACATTTTGCTCAAGATGAATGTCTATCCCGGAGTGCGAGTGATCGAGGCAGGCAGCGGCAGCGGTGGTTTAACCATTGCGTTAGCGCGGGCGGTCGCACCGCTCGGGCGAGTCTATTCCTACGAAAACCGCCCGGATATGCAGCGCCTCGCCATCCGCAATATCACTCAGCTGGGATTGCAGGAATGGGTGGAATTCAAGCTAAAGGACATCGCAGAAGGTTTCGAGGAAACTGCGGTGGATGCACTCTTCCTGGACGTGCGCACGCCTTGGGACTACCTCTCGCAGGCTGGGCAAGCGCTGAAACCGGGAGGGTTCTTCGGCGCGCTGATGCCCACTACAAATCAGGTGAATCAGTTGATTGCCGGCCTGGAAACCCATCACTTCTGTCACATAGAGGTGGAGGAGATCCTTTTGCGCGCGTACAAACCGGTGGCAGAGCGGCTACGTCCTGCTGATATCATGGTGGGACACACAGGTTATCTCGTTTTTGCCCGTTGGATCCCTGGTGTGGCCGGTCGGGACAATGATGTTTTCCGCGGGAGGACAAGGGCGACAAGGTTTGAGAACGGTTTGAAAAGCGAATCCTGGCTTGGGGCAACGGAGACAGGTGAGTGATTGGTATAAACTGGCTGATCCCACTAGATATACAAATCTATTCCCGTTTTTAACACTACAAGTTGTGGGTGCTGTGGGATCTGAGTCTCCTGTCCTCAGTAAAGAAAGAGGGCGAAGGTGGGGTGAATGAGCCTCTTGCCACGAGTTATGCGTGACACTATAATGTCACTGAGGGTGGCGAGGAGTTCTGTAGATTGTCTGCTGTGTCGGCTCATTTTTCTGCTAAAATCTGAACGGCCGAAGAGCTCTTTCAAAACCTCTATGAAGAGCTCAAGTTGGGGCATTCGGGTGGAGGGAGGAAACTATGGAGCCGCTGCTGGTGCTACTCGTCGAGGGAGACGAAGCGGCTGAACGAGGGTTCATCGGTCAGAGCTTGAGCAAACGCAAATACACTGTCATCCATGCAGGCGATGCCTACACAGCAATGGCCAAGGTGCATGCTGAGTGGCCGGACCTTGTCGTAGTAAATGCTGCGGGAAACTTCGTCTGTGCGCAGAGAATTTGCGAAGCGCTCGACAGCTCCAATCTCGAGATTCCGCGCTTGATCGTTTCCGATAATGACACGCAATGGGAACATCTGCATGGAGATGCATATCTCATAATGCCCTTCTCTCCCCGTCAGCTTGATTATCGCATTAAGAAAGCGTTGAAGGTACAACCCAATCGCTTTTTGCGCGCCGGTGGTATCTGCGTGGACATGCTAAAACATGCTGTCAAGTATCGCGGGCAGATCAGTCATCTCACCCCTAGAGAACTGACATTACTCACCTATCTCATAAGAAATGCTGGTCGGGATGTCAGTCGCACGGAGCTCATGCGGGAAGTTTGGGGCACTGAGTATGCAGGAGACACTCGCACCATCGAAGTTCACATTCGCTGGTTACGCTGCAAGTTGGAGGAGGACCCCAAACACCCTCGGCACATCCGCACGGTGCGTCGTGTGGGTTATCGGTTTGAGGTGGAATAAGTCATCCTGCATGATGCGCTTACTCCTGAGCGATTTTCCACTTCTCCACTAGCAGCGAGACAATCTCTCGCAATAACTTGGCAAAACTCGTCGAAGAGGGTAGAGATAAAATTTTTCTCCTTTGCCATAACGAACCTTCTATCCGCCGAGAGGGCCTCACCGCAATCGTGACACGGGGATGCCACACAAGATCTTGAAGGGTTTCTCACCGGTGTTCTCGTAGGTGTGCTCAATCCCGCCAGGCACAAAGGCGACATCTCCTTCATGCAGTGGATACCATTGTGTGCCAATCAACACGCGTCCTTGCCCTTCAATTACGAAGTTTTCGTGCTCGAAGGGATGGGTGTGACGTGGGGTATGTCCTCCCGGGGCGACCTCGATCAAGCGCAAGGCATACACCGGTGCGCCGTCGTGTTCTTCATCGATCAGCCAACGGATCGTGACACCAGGCGCGTCATCACCATATGTTTGTGCGAGCACTTGAGTGTAATGAACAACTTTTGGGGTTGGCTCTCGCATCACGTCCTCCAGTGATTATAATGCACGCGTTCGGGATGGTAGCGCTCCGGCTGTGTAGGTTTTTCAGCTGGATAGCCAATGACCACCAAAGCCATAGGGATAATGTGAGAAGGCACCCCCCGACTAAACGACGCATGCCCTCCACACGGTCCGAATTGGGGTAGATGCCCAGCCAGACCGCTCCCAGCCCCAGGCCATGGGCGGCCAATAAAATGTTCTGAGTGGCGGCCGAGCAATTTTCCACCCAATAAGCGGTTCGCGGTTCCAATTGCTCGTCACCACACACTAGAATGGCCAATGGAGCTTCTCGAATCATGGCCGCGTAGGGGTGAAATGTGGGCACGGCATCCAGCAGCTGGCGATCGGTGATGACGACAAAGTGCCATGACTGGGTGTTGCGTGCCGAAGGCGCATACATCGCCGCTTTTAATAGCTGCTCGACTATTTCTGGGGACACTGGTCGATTCTCGAAGCGGCGGATGCTACGTCGGGTGAAGATTGCCTCTAAGACATCCATCGTGTGCTTAACCTCCGGTGAGTCGAGCCTTGCTTGTGGCCAGGCAAGGGCGTTCTAGTGTGCCGCTTCTCTTGCTGCCCGCATCGCGGCATAGTGTGCTTGCAGACTGCGCACGCGTAACGGTTTCTCGCGCAGTGCACGGATGCCTTGCACTGTAGCAGCCGCAGCACTCAACGTGGTAACAATCGGGATCCCCATCATATGAGCCGCGCCACGGATAAGGCTGCCGTCGTAGTGCGCCTGACCACCGCGTGGGGTGTTGATAATCAGGCTGATCTGCCCTGCTCGGATGGCGTCCAAGATGTGTGGTGAGCCTTGGCTCACCTTATTGATCACGTTTGCCGGCAATCCGGCGGCCTGTAGCCATTGCGCAGTGCCGGCCGTGGCCAGGATCTTGAACCCCAGCTGGTGCAAATCGCGCGCGATCTTAATCACAGCACCCTTGTCGAATTGGTTAACTGAGATCAGCACGGTGCCCTCGGTGGGCAGGGGAACGCCGACTGCCATCTGTGCTTTGGCAAATGCATGGCCAAAACGCGCGGCATGTCCCATCACTTCGCCGGTCGAGCGCATCTCTGGACCCAACCGAGCATCCACGCCAGGGAACTTCTGGAAGGGCAGCACCGCCTCTTTCACGAAGAAGCCATCCACTCTAGGCTCGTTGAGGAAGCCGAGCTCGGCGAGCGTCTTGCCTGCCGCGATCTGCGCAGCATAACGAGCCAGAGGATGCCCGGTCGCCTTGCTTACAAAGGGCACCGTGCGGCTCGCGCGCGGATTGACCTCCAACACGTAGACAATCTCGTCTTTGATCGCATACTGGACGTTGAATAGACCTTTCACCTGTAGCGCTTTGCCGATACGATGGGTATATTCGCGGATGATCTCGATATGATACATGCTGATCTTATAAGGGGGGAGCACGCACGCCGAATCGCCGCTGTGAATGCCAGCTTCCTCGATGTGCTGCATGATCCCTCCAATAGTGACGCGCTGGCCGTCACACAAGGCATCTACGTCCACCTCAAACGCATCATCCAGAAAGCGATCGATCAACACGGGATGTTCATCCCAGACGATATGCTTGTCCAGCCAGCTGAGCAAGGTCTCATCGTCGAAGACCAGCGCCATGCCTCGTCCGCCCAGGACGTAGCTAGGGCGCACCAGGACAGGGTAGCCAATGTGATGGGCCACTTGCAAAGCTTCCTCGCGGCTCAGCGCGGTGCCACCTTCGGGCTGCGGGATGTCCAGGGAACGGATGAGCGCATTAAAACGTTCGCGGTCCTCGGCCAGATCAATAGTGTCCACCGAAGTGCCCCAAATGGGGGCGCCAGCCTCCTGCAATGCGCGGGCAATGTTGAGCGGAGTCTGCCCTCCAAACTGTACCAGAACTCCTGCCGGTTTCTCTTCGTCAATGATGTTCAGCACATCCTCGGCGGTGAGTGGCTCGAAGTAAAGGCGGTTCGCTGTATCGTAGTCTGTGGAGACGGTCTCCGGATTGCAGTTAACCATGATCGTCTCGTAGCCCATTTCGCGCAGGGCAAAGCAAGCATGCACACAACAATAGTCAAACTCAATACCCTGTCCAATGCGATTTGGACCACCTCCTAGAATGATCACCTTAGGACGATTGGTAGGCTGGGCTTCGTCATCTACCTCATAGGTTGAGTAGAGATAGGGAGTGTATGCTTCGAATTCAGCGGCGCAGGTGTCCACGCGATAATACGCCGGGATCACACCAAGCGCCTTGCGGCGGGCGCGCACTGCGGCCTCGCTGACCCCCAACAAGGTAGCCAGATGGGCATCACTGAAGCCGTGACGTTTGAGGCGGCGCCACTCATCTGCTGTGAGTGTTTTCAGATCGGGTTTTCGCTTTTCCAGTTCCCGCTGCAGTTGGATGATCTCAGCGGCTTGGCGCACAAACCAGAGATCAAAGTGAGTGGTAGCAGCCACTTTTTCTGCCGAAGCCCCTTTGCTCAGGGCATCTGCCATGTGGAACAGACGCTGCGCGGTAGGTACACGCAATGATTCGAGAGGCACATCTGGATAGTGGACCGATCCGAACCCGGCAATACCGATGTCCAGCGAACGGATCGCCTTCTGCAATGCCTCGGGGAAGGTGCGCCCCATGGCCATCACCTCACCAACTGCTTTCATTTGGGGACCGAGCACATCATCCACCCCGGAAAATTTGCGGAAGTCCCAGCGTGGGATTTTGACAACGACGTAGTCCAACGAGGGCTCGAAGCTAGCTGGAGTGACTCGCGTAATATCGTTAGGGATCTCGTCCAGGGTGAAGCCGACTGCCAGCAGCGCAGCGATCTTGGCGATGGGAAACCCGGTTGCTTTGCTCGCCAGCGCGGATGAACGCGACACGCGTGGATTCATTTCGATAACGTACACTTGTCCGTCGTCGGGGTTGATGGCGAACTGGACGTTGGCGCCGCCAGTGG
>JASFBB010000183.1:0-2366 GCA_036172345.1 Anaerolineae bacterium | reverse complement strand
GCGGTTTGGTGTATCCGAGCCGCGACCGTCAGGGAGCGGTTTGACGGGCCGCTGGCTGACGTGTGCGGCGGGGAACAGGGGAGAGATAAAATATCATGCCACCCTCCCGCAGAATCGAACGCTGCGGGAGGGTCAATGTGCCTTCGAGTGCTACAGGTCAACCGGGCGGCCAGTGGCGGCCGATTCTTCGATGGCAGCAGCTACCTGCACCGCTGCCAAGCCATCTTCCCCCGTTGCAAGCAATGGGTCGCCATACACGATTGCGTCCACGAAACGGGCGATCGCTTCCAGATTAAATCCTCCAATACGATGCCGGCTGGTGGGTGTTGCACCAAACACATCGGCATAGGAAGCTCTGCCACTAACATGTTTTTCGATCGCCCCGTGATGCGAGGCATTGACGTACAGCGCACCTTCGCTACCTAGCAGCTCCATGCGGAACTCATAGACTATAGGATGGCTGCGCGGCAGGATCCAGGCATTCTCAAACGTCACCACTGCGCCCTTTTCAAACTCGGCGATCGCCACATGGAAGTCCTTGGTATTTACACCCATGCCTTGCAGGATGCCGACACGATCCACCGCATACACGCGCCGCACTCTATCCTGGAGCAGGTAATGCATGATATCGATGGTATGGCTGCCCAGGAACCACAAGGCGGAGCTTTTGCTCCCCCATGTCAGCATCTCCATGGGCACCCAGGTGGTGTTGCTGAGGCGGATGTAGCCATACGCCGGCTTGCCAATCTCCCCGGCCTCAACGCTTTGTTTGGCTGCCACAAAGGGTGGGCTGACACGGTTGTGGTAGGCCACCATCAGCTTGACGCCTGCCTGACGCGCTGCCGTGACAATGTCCTGGGCGTCTTTCACGTTAGTCGCCAGCGGTTTCTCGCATAGGATGTGCTTGCCCGCCTGCGCCGCCGCCACAGCGATGTCGCGATGGGCGAAGTCGGGTGTGGCGATGGACACCGCCTGAACGTCGGGGTGTTTCAGCAGCTGCTCATAGTCGGTGTACCAGGCACGTGCGCCGTATTTCTCCGCAATGGCACGCGCCCGCTCTGCGTTGAGGTCGCACACTGCCACCAACTCTGCTTCCGGCAGACGGCTGTACACCAGGGCGTGATTCTCGCCGAAGATGCCAGTGCCGATAACACCAAATCCTACTTTGTCCATGGTCCTTTCTCCCTTTCTGCTACTCGCGATGAAATGTACATAGTGTGTGTTATAGTCTCAGCCTTTGACGGCCCCGAAGGTCAATCCGCGCACGATATAGCGGCCCAGCACCAGGAAGATGATCATCGGTGGAAGCATTGTCACCACGGCCGTGGCCGCGATAAAGTTCCATGTGGCGCCCGTGGTGGCAAAGTAGTTGAGTGTGCCCACCGGCAGGGTGGCGGTGCTCTGGTTGCTCAACACCAGCGGGAAGATGACATTGTTCCAGGTGAACACGAAGGCAAACATCGAGGTGACGATAATGCCTGGCAAGGCGAGGGGAAAGGTGATGCGTGTCAGCGCCTGATACCAGCTCGCACCATCCACCTGCGCCGCCTCCTCGATGTCAACCGGCACCTCGTCGAAGAAGCTCTTGAGCAACCAAATCGAGAAGGGAATGGTGATCGTCTGGGCGATGATGATCATGGAGAGATAGGTGCCGCGCAGCTTCAAGCTGGACATCAGGATGAAGTAGGGTATCAAGAAGACCACCGGCGGCGCCATCAACAAGCTGATGTACCACATCATGAGGAACTGCTTGGCGCGCATGCGGAAGCGGGAAAGCGCATAGGCGGCTGTCACCGAGAAGGGCAGGTTGAGCAACGTGGCGCCGCTGGCTACGACCAAGCTGGAAACCAGCTGCGGCGCGTTGACGCCCGGATTGACAAAAGTGTAGATAAAGGCGTTCAGGGTGGGCTCGAAAAGGAACTCGGGTGGCGAGGCAAAGGCACTCGTGGGCGAGCGCAGCGACAGCGCCCAGAACCAGTAGATCGGCCCCAGGAAGAAGATGAGCACCAGGATGATGGCGAGATAAATCAACACTTTGCGATGGACTGGCATGCGCATCGTCACCACTCCCAGCCGCGGAAAGCCACCCGCGCGTAGATGTTGATCAGGACGGTGACGATGATCACGATAATCCATGTCATCGCCGCGGCCACACCGATATTGTAGTTGACCAATCCCTCCTGATATAGATTATAGCTCAAGGTGCGCGAGGCAGTGCCCGGCCCGCCGCGCGTCAGAACCAGCACCAGGTCGAACATGTTGAAGAGCTGCATAAAGCGGATCATCACCACGATAATGGCCGTGCGGCTGATCGAGGGCAGCGTGATCCAGGCGAACATGCGCAATCCGGTCGCACCGTCCACGAT
>JASFBB010000182.1:0-2691 GCA_036172345.1 Anaerolineae bacterium | reverse complement strand
TGGGCGGCGGCGATGCGCTGCAGGGACGCATGCACATCGGGCATATGCTGGGCGAATTCCTGCAGGATGCGCCGCACCTGCCAGATGAACATACCGCTGTTCCAGCTATACAACCCGCTGGCGAGGAATTCCGCGGCGCGCTGTGCGTCTGGCTTCTCGACAAATGCCTCCACGGCGTACACATCAAATCCGTCCACCTGGGCGATCTGGTCTCCGCGACGGATATAGCCGAAGCCGGTCGCCGGATAGCTGGGGCAGATGCCCAGGGTGACCATGTGCCCCTCGAGTGCCACTTGGTACGCCGCCTGCAGCGCCCGTTGGAAGACCTCCACCGAACGGATGAAATGATCTGCTGTCAACACCGCCATGACGGCTTCCGGGTCGCGCTGCTGCAGATGGATCGCGGCCAGCCCGATGGCGCCGGCGGTGCCGCGCGCGGCAGGCTCCATAATGAAGTTCCGCCGCGGGATATGCGGCACTTGGGTGGATAAGATGGGCACATATTCCGCTGCGGTCACGATGAACACCCGTTCTGCCGGCAGGATGGGCAGCAACCGGTCCACGGCGTGCTGCAACATGGTGCGCTCACCGATCAGTTGCAACGCTTGCTTGGGCAGATGATGGCGGCTGAGCGGCCACAGCCGCGTGCCGCTGCCACCCGCCATAATCACGGCATAATAATTCTGCATCGGTGTCTCCCTCGACCCCCCTCACGTGTGGTTTTCATATAGAAGGATGGATCTCCCGTACGGCCACATAACACATATTGCCCACCTGACGCACAATACCTTTGAGCTCCATCAATGTCAAGGTGCTGGTCACCTCGTGGATGGGCAGCCCGGCGGCGCGTCCCAGCTCATCCACGTGGAGCGGCTCGGCGGAGAGGAACTGCAACAGGCGCGCTTCGGTGGGGTTATCTGGCAGCGCCTGACGCACCTCGCGCTGCTGCGCGACCATGTTCAGATTGAGCTCCTCGAGGATGTCCTGGACGCAGGCCACCAGCTTGGCGCCCTGCTGGATGAGGAAGCTGGGCCCGCCGCTGTTGCGGCTGAGGATGTTGCCGGGCACGGCGAACACCTCGCGCCCCTGTTCCAGGGCATACGCCGCCGTGATCATGGCGCCGCTGCGCGTGGAACCTTCCACCACCAGCACTCCTAAGCTGATCCCACTGATGATGCGATTGCGCGGTGGGAAATTGCGCGCTTCCGGCTTGGTCCCCAACGGATACTCGCTGATCAAGGCGCCGTTGCGCATGATCTGCTCGGCCAGGCCGCGGTTTTCATACGGGTAGACGATGTCCACTCCGCTGCCCAACACGGCGAGCGTGCGTCCGCCGGCGTCGAGCGCGGCGCGATGGGCCATGGTGTCGATCCCGTAGGCCAGCCCGCTGACGATCGTCACCCCGGCGGCGACCAATCCGCTCACCAACGTGCGCGTCACCTCACGCCCATAGGGACTGGCCTGGCGGGTGCCCACCACGCCCAGCGCCCATTCATCCGCCACGGACAACTCCCCGCGGATGTAGAGCATAGGCGGGGGATGGGCAATCGACCTGAGCAGCGGGGGATACTCTCTGCTCTGCCAGGTGAGCACGGCGACGCCGGCATCCTGCACCCGTTTCCATTCCGCGTCCAGGTCCAGACGATCGCGCAGGTTGAGAAACGTTGCGACGGTGCGCTGGTCAAAGCCCAGCGCGTACAACGTCGCGGGCGAGGCGTGCCAAGCGGCGGCCACGTCGTCGGAGAAATGGTTCAGCAGGGCGCGCAGCCGCACCGGGCCGATCCCCGGCACGCGGCTGAACCCCACCCAATACTTCAGTTCGTCGGACATCGAACCCCTTGACGCAACGATAAAAACATCCCCTTCTGGAACCGTAGCAAGGAGACCATTTTATGATACCTTCGAGCCCCTTGCTGCGCAACTATGTGTGGGGATGGCGGAAAATTCTTTTACGCAGAGAGTAGGGGCACAGCATGCCGCGCCCCTACAATGGGGGTGAAGGGTGTCACGCTGCGCGCCGACGCGCGGCGCGGATGGGATCTCGTAACCCCCGCAGGTTTTGGAACCTGCGGGAGGGTGTGGCCCTGCGGCGCATCACAGACGGTCGCGGCTGGTGCCCAATTGGGGGAAATAATCCTGCAGGATCGACCCGCCGATGAACTCGCGCAGGATCGAATTGTCCGGCACATGGTCCGGCGGCACCGGCACGAACCACTCCAGCAGCGACAGCAGGCGCTTGGCCTCGATGTGCTCGCGCGTGCGTGGCCGCACCTGGAGTAGCAACGGTTCGGCATAGGGCTTGAGCACAGCCAGCTCGTACACCAGCGCGGAGTTGAACATGACGTCGGCATTGTCCTGATACGGGAAGATCCAGCGCTTCTCGCCACGCCGCACGCTCTCCCAGCGCGCCAGCGTCTCAGTGGCCGAATAACCGCGATAAGTGGCATCCCGCACGATGCGCCGGATGAGGCGCGTGTCGGTCGTGGGCACGCGGTTGTGACGATCGATGTTCAGCTGCGTCAACGCCGACAGATAAATGCGGTAGATGCATTCCGGCGCAATCTCGCGCACCAGCTCGGGGTTCAGCCCGTGAATCCCCTCGATCAGGAGGACCTCGTCCTTGTCAATGGCGATCGTGTTGCCACCTCACGATGGCCAGTGAGGAAGTTGAAACGCGGCAACGTCACCTCT
>JASFBB010000181.1:0-4885 GCA_036172345.1 Anaerolineae bacterium | reverse complement strand
GGTTCGGCCTCGGCAGCACGTCCCAGAACCTGCAGGGCGCCATCAACGGAGAGCGGTTCGAGGTGGAAGAGATGTATCCCGCTTATATGGCGGTAGCCGAAGCGCAGGGCGAAAAGGCGGCCCATCGTTCTATGAGCTGGGCACTGGAATCCGAAAAACAACACGTCATGCTCTACACCCAAGCCAAGCAAGCAGCCGATGCCGGCAAGGATGTCGATTTCGGCACCGTGTATGTGTGTGAGGTATGCGGCCACACGGTGGTCGGTGCGGCGCCGGACAAATGCCCGGTATGCAACATGGGCAAGGACCGCTTCCGCGCCTTTGCCTAAAACACTGTGCCCCATTCGCGCCGCGACCATCTATCCGAGCCGCGACCATTTATCTGAGCCGCGACCATTTGTCTGAGCCGCGACCGTGAGGGAGCGGTAATGCCGGCCGCTGGCTGACGCGCGCGGCTCGGTTTGGTGTGTCTGAGCCGCGACCATTTATCCGAGCCGCGACCGTGAGGGAGCGGTTAACGTGCCGCTGGCTGGCGCGCGCGGCGCGGTTTAATCCATCTGAGCCGCGACCGTGAGGGAGCGGTTTGGGCCGCTTACTGACGTGCGCGGCTCGGTTCAATGTATCTGAGCCGCGACCGTGAGGGAGCGGTTGTCACAGCCGCTGGCTGACGCGCGCGGCTCGGTTTGATGTGTCTGAGCCGCGACCGTGAGGGAGCGGTAATGCCGGCCGCTTGCTGACGCGCGCGGCTCGGTCGATCGTGTGTGGCTAGATAACCTCTAGCCGGCCACTATTTCAAGAAACTGCCCCACAAAAGCTCTTAAAGCAACATCCTACCGCAATGCGCTGGCCAACAGAGCAGATTGCGAGGCAGCGATTGCCTTGAGTTGCGCCTGGCGGGCCAGGTCGATCGCCGCGGCTAGGATGCGCAACGCCTCTTCCGGATTGTGGAAGCCCATGCTGTTCTCGGCTGAAATGAAGTCCCAACGCAGCTGTGCCTCACGATGGAGCGTGCGCGCTTCGGCCAGCTTTGTCTGATCCGCGTTGGCGTCTGATGCCGCCGCTTTCAGCGCTTCGATCGCGGCAATAAGAGCATCTTCCGTCTTCACCATCGTCTCGTGAACCTGGTCCTGGATGCGTTTGGTGCGCTCAACCACATATGGGACATCCGTGTGGCACGCGCCACAGGCGGCTTCTGCCATCAGCAGCGGACTCTGGATGTTATGCGAGGAGAATTTGGCCGCTCCATCGCGCGTGTAGGGCATATGACAATCGGCACACGACACGCCGGCGCGGTAGTGCGTGCTCTCGGCGGTGTACAACTCATATTCCGGGTGCTGCATCTTGATCATCGAGGTGCCGGCATCGGGGTATTTCCAATCCTCAAAAGCGGTGTCGGCATAGTACTGCGCAATTTCCTCGATGCGGGTGCCGTTGCGCCACGGAAAGACCAGATATTTGTCCTCACCCTGGAAATAGTACTCCACATGACAATTGGCGCATACAACGGTGCGCATCTCTTGACGCGTGAAGGTGCGCCAGTCCTTGCCCAAGGCGACCAGCGCTTCTTCTAGAGCCGGGTTGGTCACGATCAGGCGCATCGTATTGGCTTCGTGACAGTTGGCGCAGCCGACGGGTTGCGTGATGCGCGCGCTCATTTCGGAAAACTTTGTCTTGTCAAACTCCCGCATGCCCATCTCAGCCCAAAGAGACGGTGTGTTGGCACTCTTGCAGGAATAACATGTCGCGGGTGTCGTCTCGTTCACGCGTCGAGTAGCTCGTACATCCTCCAGGCTGCGCCGGTGCCCGCGATCTTCGTTATAGTCCTTGCTGAAAGCCATCCCGGCAAACAGGGTGACTAGCCGTGGATCCTGCTCCAGCTTGGAAATCAACGCGGAGCCGCCATACGTGGTGGAAATGGCATTCTGCTCGGTGAGCAGGAACGTCGAGTATTGATTGGGGAAGTTGAGTCCCCACTTCGCCGCGTCCGGCTCATAGGGGGTGATCTCCACCAGAGGCTGGACGCCACGCCGCGGCGCCGGCTGGCTGCCGACGAACAGCAGTGTGGCAATGAGCCCACCGGCCAGCACAACTACAAGGACGACCAGGATCAACACAGAAAGCGAAGGGCGTCTCATTGGCTTCCCTCCCGATCCAGAAGCGATGACAATGCGATTCCGCGGGCACCATGCGCCACCTGACGGTGACACTCGAAGCAATCCATGTCGAACTCCATCGATCCTGCCAGGATATCCTCAACGGTGGCCTGATGACATCGGATGCAATTCTCCTGTACGATCTGCCGCGAGGATGCACGTGCACGGATAGCGGGCGGAATGTCGCCCAGCACAAACGCAGTGACGTGCCGGAAACCCGCTTCCGCTTTGGTGATGTACTTGGGGAGCAGCTCGTGGGGCGTGTGACAATCGTTGCACGTAGCCCAACGGGCATGGCTGCCATGATACCAGCTTTCGTAAACGGTGTCCATCACGTGGCAGTTGTTGCAAGCTGCCGGGTCATCCCCCAGGTAAGAGGTGAAGTTGGCAGTGTGCAATGCAACCCCTACTACGACCAACAGAACAACGATCCCGATCAAGATGGGTACCTTCTCCACCAGTCACCTCACTGTTTCGGTTGTCTGATAATGGGTCCAATTAATTATTGTGCTCCTTTACGCAATATGAACCGCCGCGAAATATCTCTCGATGGCTCCCATCCAGCTCTCTTCATAGGCGGGCTCTTGGGCACAAGGTGGCGCTGCCGTGCTGCCGAGCGTCTCTCGCACTCTGCCCTCGCTCTCGTCGCCCCGTTCGCACTGCGGCTATGTATTCGAGCCGCAACCGCGAGGGAGCAATGTCCGGGATTGCGGATCTGGTTCGCCGCGGAGAGCAGTAATGACACGCTTTAACCTCCTGTAGGTTTCAAACCTGCGGGAGGTTTTCTCTGCACGCTCTGACGCCCGCCCCCAATTGAATATATCCGGCTACCACGCGCCCTATTCGCTGCGAGAAATCGGAACGAAGTACTGGACACGCCGATAAGGCTTGACCTGCTCAGCCACGTTTTCTTTCATCAAGTTTCCTGAGATATGCATCAAGGTGTCACCGAAGTCGGGGTCTTTGCCCATCGATGCCAGGCAGGGATAATGATGGTGCAGCATGCCCGCCTGGTATTCGGCCTCGTCCACCGAGACCCCGACCAGCCGTTCGGCGACATAACGCGCACAACCACACACCGTGTCACGCACCACTTCCACCGCAGTGATGGTGCGCGTTTCGGGATCGACCTCGATGCGCAGCTGCGGCTGCCCGAAGTGACGGGCGAACTCCGCGATCAACGGGTGTTCATAGGCGATGCGCTCGCGCCGCCGCGTGCCATAGTCGTGCTTGGTGAGGGAACACAGGGGCTTAGGTGTGACGCACGCCACCCCCATATCCGCCAGCCAGCCGCGCAGTTGACGCGCCAGCCCGCGCGGCAGCCATGCCTCATTGTCGACCGCGGCGATCACCGCCTGCGCACCCGTCATGCGCGCGACCTCGGGGATCAGCTCGGCGATGCCCGGGTGTTCGCCGAAAGCCAGGATCAGGTCAGCGGCGGGCAGTCGTGTCGGCAGGTGATCCTCTGGATAGTCGATCACCGGGGGCAACACCGCCGGCGCCTGCCACATCTCAATGCTCCAATCCGCCGGCGCATGGGCACGGATGTTGGCCACATGGCGACGGCCATACTCACCGGAAACAATCGCCAGAATGCGCATTCATCCCCTCCTGTGTGCGGTGATCACCAAATCCCCACTGGTAGCGGCTGCGAACGGACTGCCTGCCATATTACCGTAAAGGGTGCAATGCTCAAAACCGCTTGCCTCCAGGGTGTGGCACAATTCTGCGCTGCTCCATGGCCGCAGCAGCGTCGCCTCGACACGCTGCGCCCATGTCCCATCATCCGCGCGCTCTAAGATGAGCACATTGAACGTGAGCGTGCCGTCGGCGTTGAAATCATAGAAGCGGACGAACAGCTGCTCCTGATCTCCTTGGCGATACCATTGCGGTGCCATCCAGCGGTTCCGTGTGCGCATGACCGCATCAAAATTGCGGTTTTGGATGAGGAGCAATCCGCCTGGCCGCAGCACCGTGGCGAAATCGGCCAGCGTGGCATCGAGCTGCGCATCGCTCAAGACGTGGGGCAAACTATTGCCCAGACACAGGACGGCATCGTACTGACCGTCCACAACCTGACGCAGCTGCCCAAAGCCGGCCACGACGAAATGTACCTGGTTTACCGCCATCTCCGTCGCGTTGTGACGTGCCCGCTCGATCATGTTGGCGCTCAGATCGGCGCCGGTCACCGTATAGCCCGCCTGCGCCAGCGCGATGGCATGCCAGCCCGTGCCACAAGCGACGTCCAGCACGCGGTGCGCGCCAACGGCAGCGAGCTGGCACCGGATGAACTCCATTTCATAGGCAAGCCGTTGTGTCCAGTTCACGAAGTGATCATATGTGTCGCTGAACGCATCATAAAGGGGCACGCGCTCCTGCATCGGCATCACCTCACAGCGGGCTGGTCGAGTTCGGCAAGCGATCGCAAAATAGTTAGTGGACCTTGTTCTGGCCGAAGTCTCATGAGTTTGTGTGCTTTCTTTATCTGATACCTTAACTATTATAACACAATTCTTGTTTCGGCGCAACTGTTCTTTGAGGAACGGGTGTATTTCAAGTTGGCGATGAATTGAGGCGGCGTCCCCGCGTGACGACGGCTATCCGCGCCGCGACCATTTATCTGAGCCGCGACCCTTGTCCGAGCCGCGACCATTTATCCGAGCCGCGACCGTGAGGGAGCGGCAATGCCGGCCGCTTGCTGACGCGCGCGGCTCGGTTTAATGTATCCGAGC
>JASFBB010000180.1:0-77977 GCA_036172345.1 Anaerolineae bacterium | reverse complement strand
CCTATCATCACCGAGTTCGGTCGTTATCTGCTGGATGAAAATGGCGAGATCGATCGTGGCAAACTGGGTGGCTGTGCCTCGAGACGCAGGAGCGCTTGGGAGCTGCTCAGACGCCGTTTGGTCATCAGACGATGCAACTGGACATCCAGTGGAGCGGTAACCACCCACACCGCATCGCATTCCTTCGCCAGGCCCGATTCCACTAGCTTGATTGCTTCGATAGCTACCACATCTGCCTTGGCCTGGGCGATGAGCTGGCGGGTCACCGCGATGATGATCGGGTGGGTGATCTCCTCCAGGTGTGCCAGGGCGCGCGACGATGCAAACACCAGCTCACCCAGTTTGCCACGATCGATCTCGCCATTTTCATCCAGCAGATAACGACCGAACTCGGTGATGATAGGTTGATACAAGGGGCCACTGCGGCGCATCAAAATATGCGCCAGATCGTCGGCATCTATTGTATAAGCACCCAGCTCTTTTAGCATGCGCAGCACCAGGGTCTTGCCAACGGCAATCCCGCCGGTCAACCCGATGACATACTTACGCGACTTTGTGCTCATAGTGCCTCCAATTCCGCCCAGCGCTCGAACAAGCGCGCCAGCTCTTCCTCGACGGCCTGATAATCGCGCCCCAATGCTGCGATGCGTTCGACAGCTTGAGCACGGCTTGCCTCCTCCAATGCTCTGGCCAGGGATGCCAAGCGTTCTTCGGTCGTGCGGATGGCTTCCTGCACTTCCTGCAGGGCGCGCTGTCGCTGATAGGTGCTCAGCCGGCGCGTCTCCTGCATGGACTCGGCGCGTCGCGTACTCCGCCCGCTGCTTTGCAGTGCGTGCCTGCGTTCGCTGGTCTCTTCCACTGCCTGGGATACCTGATCCTGCTGGCGCGCGGCAAGGTAGGCGGTATAGTTGCCAGGAATGACTTTCAACTGTCCGTCTTCCAGCGCCCAGATCCACCTCGCCAGTGCGTCCACGAAGAAACGATCATGCGAAACCAACAGGATGGTGCCGGGAAAGTCAGCCAACACAGACTGAAGCAGCTCTTGTGAGGGGATATCCAGGTGGCCGGTCGGCTCGTCCAATACCAGGAAGTTGGCGCCTTGGAGCACCAGTCGAGCGAGTGCCACACGGGCGCGCTCGCCGCCGCTGAGTACCCCGATGATTTTGAAGACATCGTCACCGCTGAAAAGAAAACGTCCCAGAAACGTGCGCGCTTCTTGTAGCGTCATGTCCTTGGTCGCCAGTATTTCGTCCAGGACACTGCGGCGCATATCCAATCCCGCATGCGCCTGGGCTAAGTAGCCGATTTTCACAGAAGCACCTAGGCGCACCTGCCCGCGCAGGGGCTTGATCTCTTGCAAGATCGTTCTGAGGAAAGTGGTCTTGCCGGCACCGTTGGGCCCTAACAAGGCGACGCGATCGCCGCGATAGACCATCAAATCGGGGCAGGCAAACAGGGGCTCATCGGCATGATAGCCCACCACCAGATCGTGGGTAGCCAACACCAGGTCGCCGGAGCGCAGATCGCTGGTGAGGCGCAGCCGGATGCGTTGTTCATCGCGCACCTGCTCGACACGCTCCAGACGTTCCAGGCGCTTGCGGCGATCTTGCGCGGAACGCGCGCGCTGATTGGCAAACGTGCGTCGGATAAAATCCTCCTGACGCGCGATATATTCTTGCTGTTGCACAAAGAGGCGCTGTTGTCTGAGACGACGTTCGGCGCGTTGAGTCACATAGGCGCTATAGTTGCCACGATAGCTGTGCACGCGGCCATCCTCCAGCTCCCAAATGCGTGTCGCGAGACGATCCAGGAAGTAGCGATCGTGGGCTACCACCACCAATGCGCCGCGCCAATTCAAGAGGTGCTCTTCCAACCATTCGATGGCATTCAGGTCGAGGTGGTTGGTGGGCTCGTCCAGCAACAACAGCTCGGGCTCTTCCAACAACAGCCGAGCGAGGTGAGCGCGTGTCTGTTCGCCACCGCTTAGCTGAGCAAGTGGGCGCATATAGTCCTGCGCATCGAATCCCAAACCTATGAGCACGTGGCGCATGCGCTGCTCCCACGCGTAGCCTCCTGCCGCCTCAAAAGCCGCTTGTGCATCGCCATAACGTGCCAATAGTTGCGTGCGTGTGGCCTCATCGTGCGCCGTCGCAAGCGCTTCTCCCAGGCGCTGCAACGCCTCCGCCTGCCGGTGCAATGGAGCGAAGGCGGTCATCACGTGCTCCCACAGGGATGTATCTCCTGCTTCGAGCGTCACCTCCTGCGGCAGGTAGCCGATACGCAATCCACGGGTGCGCTGCACACGCCCGCTAGAAGGTTCCTCTAAGCCGGCCAAAATGTGCAACAAGGTGCTCTTGCCGCTGCCATTGGCGCCCACCAGACCGATGCGCTCGCCACGGGCGATCTGCACACTGATGCCCACCAGCACATCTTGGGCGCCGAAATGTTTGCTGACTTCGAATGTCTGAAGGAGAGACATACGCTGTTCGATCGTCTTGTTGACCCTGACACGATTATACCACGTTCAGAAGGAGGCTGGCTAAAGCAGTGATGCTTCAGAAAACCGCGCCCTGCCAAGCTCCAAGTCTCCCTCCAGATCTCCACTGCAGAGGAGCTATCTCTACGAGCGATCTCGTCTCTTGACAAAAGATGCACTACGTGTATAATATGCATCAGGAGCAAGATATGCAGAATAAAGACCATTTTGCATACAATGCATGATGGACAGCGCGACCGTGCCCGAAATGCTCACCGCACGAGATATGCAAGCCCTGCTTCAGGTAGATCGCTCAACGATCTACCGTATGGCTGAGGCAGGCCAATTGCCTGCCATCAAGGTGGGAAAACAGTGGCGTTTTCCGGGCGATCAGGTGGAGCGATGGCTGCGGGAACGTAGCACTACACGTGTCCCCCACATCTCTGCCACGATACCCCCAGTTGGGGATAGTGCATCCGTGCGGGATGATCTCGCCGCACTGCTCCCCCTGCAGTGTGTCCAACTGATCCAGGACCTCGTTGCAGATCTGCGTGGTGTGATGATGGTCGTCACCGACATGGAAGGCAACCCTGTCACAGAGGTCAGCCGACCGTGCGGACTCTTCTGCGTCGTCAGCCAGGTGCCGCATGCGATTCGTACGTGCATCGCCAGCTGGCAGGCACTTGGCGCAACGCCCGAATTGGAGGCGCGTTTGCTGCCCACCTCACTCGGGTTGCTGTGCGTACGCGGCTTGATACGCATTGGCAACGAGCTGAAAGGCATGGTGATTATGGGCGGCATCGCGCCAGACGACTGGCCGCCACCCCCCGAGGAGATCCAAGCGCTCGCCGCGCGCCATGGGGTGGATGCGGGGTTGTTAGCCGCCCACATCCATGAAGTGTATTACTTCGACACCGCCCAGCGCACCCAATTGATCCATCTGGTCCAGCGCATCGCCGACGTGATTGCCCACATCGCGCATGAACAGCGCACCCTGACGGAAAAGCTGGCCGCAATTGCCCAACTCACGCGTTGATGGCGAATGCTTCGGGAAGGGGAGGCACAAGGCATATTATCCACGACCTGTGTTGCCAAGCCGTCCAACGGGGCTGGCGTCGTGTAGTAGACAGGAAATTTAACACATTATGGAGAGGACATGATGAAAAGACTTTTGGTGCTCGGCGCCGGCACTGCCGGCACGATTGTGGTCAACAAATTGAGGCGTGCGCTCGATCCGGAAGAGTGGGATATCACGATCGTCGATCAGAGCGAGATACACCACTATCAGCCAGGGTATTTGTTCATCCCCTTCGGCATCTACACGCGTAACGACGTGGTCAAACCGCGCCGCGACTATATTCCGCCGGGCGTCAAAATGGTCTTGTCGCGCATTGAGGCCATCGAACCGGACCAAAATCGCGTGCGTCTGGAGAAGGACCACCGCTATCTCCCTTACGACTTTCTGGTCATCGCGACCGGCTCCCAACCGCGCTATGAAGAGGTTCCTGGGCTGATCGGGCCGGAATGGCGCAAGTCCATCCATGAGTTCTACACCCTAGAGGGCGCTGTGGCACTGGCACGCTATCTGTGCAGCTGGGAGGGTGGACACTTGGTGCTCAACATTTCCGAGATGCCCATCAAGTGCCCGGTTGCACCGCTGGAGTTCCTCTTGCTGGCCGATTGGTACTTCCACGAGCAAGGCAAGCGCTCGCGCGTGCAGCTCACTCTTGCCACACCACTGCCCGGCGCTTTTACCAAGCCGCGTGCTTCGCAGCTATTGGGCAATCTGCTGGCGGAGAAGAACATCCACGTAGTGCCCGAGTTTGCCATCGAATCGGTAGACGCCGAGGCGCATAAGATTATCTCGTACGATGGGCAAGAGATCGCATATGACTTGCTCGTCTCCGTGGCCATCCATATGGGGGATGACGTCATCGCGCGCTCCGGCTTGGGGAACGACACCAATTACGTGCCGGTGGATAAGCACACCTTGCTTTCGACCCAGTATCCCAACATTTTCGCGCTGGGTGACGCCGCTGATGTGCCCACTTCGAAAGCGGGCTCGGTGGCCCATTTCCAGGCGGAAATCTTCACCGAGAATTTCTTGCGCTACATCGATGGCTTGGAGATGACCGCCCGCTTTGATGGGCACGCCAATTGTTACATCGAGTCGGGTTTCGGCAAGGGTTTCCTGATCGACTTTAACTATGATGTCGAGCCACTGCCGGGCCGTTATCCGCTGCCTGGGCTGGGCCCCTTCTCCCTGTTGCAGGAGTCTCCCATCAATCACTGGGGCAAGATGATGTTCCGCTGGATGTACTGGAACCTGTTGCTCAAGGGCAAAGAGCTGCCCATCACCACGCATATGTCTATGGCCGGCAAGTGGCAATAGGAGGAGCATAATGACAGAAGAGACCACAGCCCTCGCCGAGGCCTCACTCGCCGAGCTCTCACACAAGATCGACCGGCTGACGGCCCAGGTGGAATTCCTGACAGAAGAAGCGCTGCGCCAGCGGAAACGTCAACAAGAGTGGGACGAACTGGTCGCCGACCTGGGGATTGTTTCCAAAGAGGCATTTCGTCTCCTCTCCGAGCAACTGGAAGAAGTGGAACAATGTGCCCGCATCGAAAATGTGCTACGCTTGCTTAAAAGACTTCTACGAGACACTTGCCTTTTGGGGCATATGTTAGAGCAGCTGGAAAGTGCCATGGATTTCTGGCAAGACTTCAGCCCGCTCACGCGTGACGTGGTCATCACGCTGATGAACCGTCTCGATGAGATGGAGCGCAAGGGATATTTTGCCTTCATACGCGCTTTGCTCGAAGCGTTTGACGAGATAGTGGCTTCCTTCAGCCGCGAGGAGCTGGAGCAGCTGCGCCATAACGTCGGGCCGCTTGTGATGACACTCAAAGAGCTCGCCCGGCCGGAGACGCAACAGCTGCTACAACGCACGCTCAGCGCGCTGCAGGAAGACAGTACGATGGATGCCTCTCTGTTCAGTTTGCTGCGTCAGCTGAACCATCCGAGCACCCGCCGCGGTCTGGCCCGCACGCTCCACGTGCTTGCCACATTAGGCGAATCATAAACGGCCAATGTTCATACCACCTATGGGTAGAATCATTCACTCGATGTAATGTTTAAAAAACTTTTTTACACGATAAGGAGGACACAATGCCAAGCCGCGAAATCGCTGGAAAGATGGTCGAAGTAGATGCCGAGGGATTCCTCCTCAATCCAGACGATTGGACCAAGGAGATCGCCGAGGAAATTGCCCGTGAGGAGGGCATCGAGCAGCTGACCGAGCTGCACTGGAAGGTGATCGAATTCTGTCGCGCCGACTTCAAGGCGCGTGGCGAGCCCCCCACACTGCGCCGCATCACCAAAGAGAGCGGGGTGGACACCAAAACGCTCTACACCCTATTTCCCAAGGGACCGGCCAAGAAGGTGGCGCGCATCGCCGGCCTGGGCAAGCCGACCGGCTGCATTTGACCCGTTGCATTTGATGAAAGAAAAGGCATGCGTTAAAGTAAGGAGAGAGGGGAATGAGCGAAGAAAAACAACGCAAATTGGCCATCATCTGCTCTAAGGGCAGCCTCGATATGGCCTATCCGGGTATGGTATTGGCCAACGCAGCGCTTATGTCGGGCATCGAGGTCCATATGTTTTTTACCTTCTGGGGCCTCGACATGATAGTGGATCGTAAGATGGATCACTTAAAGATCACCCCGCTTGGTAATCCGAGCATGGGAATGCCCAATTTAATCAGCATTTTGCCCGGCATGACTGCAATGGCCACTTCGATGATGAAGAAGGAAATCGCCAAGCTGGACTTCCCGCCCGTACGCGAGTTCCTGCAGACGATCGTGGACGCCGGCGGGCACCTCTATGGTTGCAAGATGTCCATGGATATGATGAAGCTGACCAAGGACGATCTGTTCCCGGGCGTGGAGCGTGTACTGGGTGCTATGGAGTTTATGGAGATCAGCGAAGGCGCCCAGATCATTTTCATCTAACATCCAACTGAATGGAGAGCGGTAGCGGGAATAGCACCCGTCTTGAGGGCAGGTGCTGTTCCTGCACTTATGCTGAACGGTTATAATTGCTATGAAGACCGTCATTGTGCTTGCTATGCATGGAGCTTTACCCAGTGGCTTTCCGCGCGATGAACTGGACGCGTTCTTTTCCTTGCGTGCCCAGCTTAAACGCGCCACCCCGAAGGAACGCGCTCAACTGGAGGAACAGCTGCATACGCTGGAGCGGCGGATACGCACCTGGCCGCGTACGGCAGCCAATGATCCTTTCTACGCCGCTTCTCAAGTGATTGGAGCGGAGCTCAGCCGTTTGACCGGCCGGGAGGTGGTGGTCGCCTTCAACGAGTTTTGTGCTCCTGATGTCGAGGAGGGATTGGACCTTGCCGTCCAACACGGCGCGCAGCGCGTCATAGTGCTCACTCCGATGCTCACGCGCGGGGGTGACCATGCCGAGAAGGAAATCCCTGCTGCCATTGAGCGCGCGCGTGAGCGTCATCCCGATGTCACGTTCGTGTATGCCTGGCCCTTTGCCGAAGAGGCAATCGCGCAATTCCTGGCCACCCAAATTGCTCGTTTTTGATACACAAGACCCGAGGCTATGAGTGCACCTGAACGATCAAGAGACCACCGCCACGGATTGATCATCTTCGACCTGGATGGCACGTTGTTTCGCTCCGACTGCGCCACTGTTCCAGCGGTGCAACAAGTCCTCAGCGCATATGGCCTGCCGATCCCGGCCGAGCAGGAGATCGTGCACTATATCGGCCCGCTGGAGGATAAGTTCCACTGCTGGGTACGTTCTCTCTGCCCATCGCACTTGGCAGAAGAAGTCCTGGCGGCTGTGCTCCAGCGGGAACACGAGCTGCTCTCGCGCAGCGCCCATCTTTACGATGGCATCCATCAGGTATTGACTCGCCTGCGTCCTGTCGTCGGGGCGATGGCCTTGTGCACCTACGCCTCGCCACGCTATGCCCGCGAAGTGCTACACAGCCATGCTGTCATCAACTTCTTTGACATGATCCGTTGCCGCGAAGCTCCTACGGATACCAAGTGCCAGATGGTTGGTGAAGTGCTGCAACGTCTGGCACCGCGTCCGGCCGTGGTAGTGGGTGACCGCGCGGTGGACATCGAGGCGGCCCGCGCGCATGGACTGGTCGCTGTCGGAGTATTATACGGCTACGGCTCGGCAGAGGAACTTGCCGCCGCGGATGCGTGCGTGGCCTCGCCCTCCCAGCTATCTGACATCTTGATCGCGTTGTTAGAGCGAGCAGGCGCTAATATCATATCGGAGTGAACGCGCCACGTTCACCCATAGACACTTCCGTTGCGGCGCAGAACTCTGGAGAAACGCCGCAAGCGTTGCCTCACAGCAGCATCCGGGGTATTCTCTTCCAGTATCTTGCGCAGCGCAGTGGTGATGTATCACCTTGCACCCCTCTCGTCCGCCTCACTCAAAATGGAGCGAGCTGAAATCAACGCAAGAATTGACAGAATCAGCAACTAATGTTAGAGTGTATCAAACTAACTTAGTTTTAGTATGGAAAGATCATCCCAAGAGAAAGGAGTGCAATGGCTGATAGCAAGGACAAACTGGTGCTTGAAGGGACTGTAGTGGAAAGCTTGCCCAACACGACGTTTCGCGTCCAGCTGGATAACGGACACGAGATGCTGGCCTATCTCTCCGGCAAGATGCGCAAGTATTATATCCGCGTCTTGCTGGGCGACCGGGTGCGTGTTGAGGTGTCGCCCTATGATCTGGAGCGCGGCCGCATTATCTATCGCTACAAGCGTTCTCCTGCCGAGGAGGATTTGGAATTCTGAGGCAGAGGAAGCTTGTGAGTGTCATCCGACGATTGGATGGCCTTCCCTTTTCGAATGCTAAGTTCTCATCATCAAGCGTTTATTGAGAGGACGGTCTCGTCCTTTTTTTATTTTTGCTTGTGCTATGAACGATCAGCCCACACACCCCATACGACCGCTGCATCGCCCGCCTACCTCGCCGAACAGCCCGACGGCATCTCCTGAATCCCTCACCAGTCTGGGACAGCCGTCACAGTCAGAGGAGATGCTCACTGCTTTGATGCATCCGCCCCACCATCCCGTTGCGCGTGCGGGTGCTCCCCAGGCCTCCGCGGCAGGGCGAAAGTTCTGGCGCTTATTTGTGTGGGTTGTGCTCGGATGGGGGATGTTGTTCACCGCGTTATTGATGCTCGGGTTGATCGGTTACTTCTATGTGGCAGCCCAGCTGCCCCCGCCTGAAGAGCTGGAACGGCGCACTTTTCGCTTTGCCAGTAGCCAAATCTACGACCGCGAAGGCAACCTATTGTGGGAACTGATAGATCCCCATGGGGGACGGCGCACCTGGGTGCCGTTGCAGCGCATCTCCCGTTATGCCATTGCTGCGACCATCGCCACCGAAGACCGCTTCTTTTACGCCCACGTGGGTGTGGATCCCACCGCGGTGATTCGCGCCCTCTATTACGTGCTCAGCGAAGGGGAGGTGGTCTCCGGTGGAAGTACCATCACCCAGCAGCTGGTGCGCAATGTGCTGCTCAGCCCAGAAGAGCGTGCTCAGAAGACTTTGCGACGCAAATTGCGCGAAGCTGTGCTGGCCATCGAGGTAGCGCGCCGTTACCCCAAGGACAAGATCCTTGAGATCTATCTGAATCAGATTTATTACGGCAATCTGGCATATGGCATCGAAGCAGCCGCCCAGACCTACTTTGGCAAATCGGCTGCCGATCTGGACCTGGCAGAAGCCGCTTTATTGGCCGGACTGCCTCAAGCACCCGCCACATATGACCCGATCGTCTATCCCGAACGGGCGAAAAAGCGCCAACAGATTGTCTTGGGGCTGATGGTAAAAGCAGGGTACGTGACCCCGGCACAAGCGCTGGCCGCCTATCAGCAATACCTGGAATACAAACTACCCCCAGTTCAGCTGCGCGCACCTCACTTCGTCGTTTATGTACGGCAACTCTTGGAATCACGCTACGGCGCTGATGCCCTCTATCGCGAGCCCGGTTTGAAGGTGATAACCACGCTCGATCCGCGCATCCAAGCGATCGTCGAAGAGGAGGTGGTGCGTCAGGTGGCAGCTTTGCGTGACAAAGAGGTCTCCAACGGCGCTGCTGTTGTGTTGGATGTCCAGACAGGCGAGATCCTGGCATTGGTAGGCAGCCCAGACTTTAACGACGAACGCGCGGCTGGACAGGTCAATATGGCCCTGCGACCACGCCAGCCCGGCTCGGCGATCAAACCGCTCACCTATCTAGCCGCTTTTGAACGGGGCTGGACGCCGGCCACGTTGATCATAGATGTGCCAGTAGAATATGCGGATGGTGCCGGAGGGACGTATCGCCCCACAAACTACGATGGGAAATTCCGTGGACCTGTGTTGGTGCGCACAGCGTTGGCAAACTCGTTGAATATCCCGGCCGTCAGAGCACTGGAGTTTGTTGGGGTGCCCGCCCTACAGGAGATAGCCAGGCGACTGGGCATCACCACTTTGACGCGCCACGACTATGGCTTGTCTTTGGCCTTGGGAAGCGGTGAGGTGAGCTTGTTGGAGCTCACCAGCGCTTATCAGGCAATTGCCAATGGGGGGCGGCGGGTAGCTCCCGCGGCAATATTGCGCGTGACCGATGGACTGGGACGCCTGATCGAAGCGTACCAGCCCCCACAAGGGGACGTGGTGTTGCGTCCGGAGCATGCCTACCTCATCACCCATATTTTGGCCGATAATGAAGCGCGCACGCCGTTGTTCGGCGCGAACAGCCCTTTGCGCTTGTCACGCCCGGCAGCAGCCAAGACGGGCACCACCCACGATTTTCGCGACAGCTGGACGATCGGGTACACGCCGGAAGTGGTGGTAGGTGTCTGGGTGGGCAATGCCGACAACCGCCCCATGCGTGGGCTGAGTGGATTAGCCGGCGCTGCCCCTATCTGGCATGCCATTATGGAGCGCGTGCTGGCCGACACCCCGGTGCGCGATTTCGTCCGCCCGCGTGGCGTGGTGGAGGTGGAAATCTGCGCTGACTCGGGCACCATCCCCAGTCCAGATTGCCCACACCGCCGTCGCGAGCTGTTCGCTTATGATCAGCTGCCGCTGGGGCCGGAGCACGATATCCACCGGCGTCTGCGCATCGACACACGTGCCAACTGCGTCGTGTCGGACAATTACCCGCTTGGAGAGGGTATCGAAGAGCGTTATTACCAGGTCTATCCACCCGAAGGGCGCGCATGGGCGCTCGAGCACGGCATCGAGCAGCCGCCACCCCCCTGCACGCCGACCGAAGGATCGGGCATCGCCGCAATCCATTGGCCGGGTGAAGGCGAACTGGTCGAGGGGATTGTGGCGATCCAAGGCGTGGCCTTGGCCGCCAACTTCTCCCACTACGTAGTCGAATATGGGGTCGGATGGTCACCGGAGGCGTTTGTTCCGTTGAGTGCACCGCAGACGCAATCAGTAGAAGGGGGTATTCTGACCGAATGGGACACGCGCCTATATCCCAACGGGCCCTATACGTTACGCGTGGTGGTTTTTGACCGCGATGGCGGGCGCTATGAAGGGCGTTCCACAGTGGTGGTCAACAACCCGCCGTCTGAAATCACCCCCACTTGGCCCTGGGAGGAGCTGCCGACGCCGCTCCCATGGCCTCCCGAGCTCTCTTCACCTGATCTCTTGTGGGTAACACCCACACTGGAACAGATGCCCATTCCCACAGTGCCCATGTTCCCACCCCAATCACCCAGCGCTCCACAATGGGATGACAATGCTACACCTTTGCCGCAGAATGATATATGGCCATGGCCAGAGGCGGCCGCTACGCCCTCGCCCGAGGCCGAGATGTTGCCGCCAACCCCGGAAGAACCGCCCGTGCCCTGGCCGACGGCAACGCTGTCGCCGCCGGAGAGCCACCCTATGACGATGCCCTAGAATGGGCTCAATTGTCCAGCCCGATCTGCCTAATGGACGCTATTGGGCAAGGTAAGAAGATAGGTGGTAGAGGCATAAATTTCTTCGCGTAGATGTAAGGGATTGAGTCACGCGTACCAATTCAGTCTCGTTCGTCCCCCGAGAATCTTCGCTCAAAGGTGGGCGATGAAGCCACCGCTTCGATCGTGAGCGTCCGATCACCAGATACGCTGTCAAACCAAGCTGCCGGATCAACCGGATCAGAGATCAACCAGGGACAGAAGGCAAACAGATAGTCAGGTAGCGGCTCACCATCGGAAAGACGCCCTGTGCGGAACCAGCTGAACACCTCCAGATGGTAATCCCGATGCAGTGCTTCGGTGATGGCCGGGAAACGATCATCCTGTTGTTCACCCAGACGCCAGCCACCCTCACCGGCGATCATCACGGGCACAAAACCCAGCTCTTCGGCAAACACTCGGGCGAATTCGCGGAAGCCGAGCACACCGTGGATATCTTCCGTGTAGTTGGGGGGATGGTTTAGCCCGTGCAAATGGGGTATAAAGAACGTGCGATCGAGGACATCACGCATTCCTGCTGCTTTTATCGCGCGCAGTGTGGCATGCAGCCACTCCGGGGTCATCAATTGCAAGCCGACATAACCACCCGCGTCGTAGACTTGTCGTACTGCAGGCAACAGCATGCGCAGGTAAACTTCCCGGTTCACGGGACATACGCCATCCCATTCCTGCTCCAGCTCGGGCTCGTTGTACAGCTGCATATAGGGGGCAATCCCGCGCCGACGTAGAAATGCCACATCCTCGGCCCAACTGACGTAGGACTGATATGGTCGGACGAATGGCCGCCAGATGACAGTAATGCCGGCAGCGTGGAAGAGTGGCGCCGTGCGCTGCAATTGGGCATGGTCGCGATAGATCACTGTCGCCCACTTCACGCCGAGCCGAACGAGCCGATTGATCTGGTGTTGCGCCTCAATGGCATCATACTGGTGCGTCTGCAAGAAGTGCATCCCGCGGCCGTTGTCTGTAGATGGCCGCGGCCATGTCCGCAGCCAATCGGCGTAGGATGCCCAAGGCGAGGGAAACGAACGCGGCGGTGACGTGACCTCGGGTTCAGGCTCAACGGGTGCAAACTGGGCCTGGCGCCGCACGTCGGCATCGATTGCGATCCAAGAAGCTCCATCAAAGTGGATCTTGCCCCGCCGCCCAATGAACCACGGCCGGCCGGCTTCATCCAGCACGACCAGGCGGTGACGGTCGAGCAGGACCGGGTTGTCCGCATCGGTGTACATCGAAGAGGATGTGCTGCAGTCGCTGAGGCGGGCAATCCAACTGTCGCCCGCGGCCCATACAGCACCGTCGGTGGCGCGCGCCAGCGAACGCGCTGATCCGTCGAGGCTTGCCGGGCAGGAGTGCACCGCTCCATCTCGGTAGGCATGTAAGCCACTAGAAGTTGCCACCCACACAGAGTCGTTCGGTTCGACCAACAACGCTTGCATTGCCGGGCGCCCCGGAAGCGTCAGGTACTCCGTCCATTGCTGACGATGCGCATCGTAACGCAATAGATCGCCCGAGTGCGTCGTGATCCACACCGCCGCCTGTATGGGATCATATGCCACCACACGGATAGCTTGGATTGCGTCGTGGACTTTGTCCGGGACGGAAATGACTTGTCGCCTCGCCGCGCTCTGCGCGGCAGTCACCTTCACCAGACCTTCGCCGGGACAGGCACACCAGAGTGTGTCACTCGGTCCCGAGGCAATAGAAGTCACCGCTGCGTCGGCGCAGGCGCGCACCGATCGCCAGCCGTCCGAAGCCAGCAGCCAGAGGAAACCATCGTCGGCGCCGGCGACCAACCCGCCATCTGCCACACTTAGAGAACGGACCACCGATCCATCCGGAATGCGATACTGCTTATAGGAGCCCTCTGCTGTATTCCAGCGCGTGAGCAGCCCGGATTCGTTCGCCGTCCACAGGGCACCATCTGCCCACATCGCCGCCGTGGCTTCGGGATAGTTGCGCCGCTCGGCCTCGATATCCGCCGGCTGCGGCAGCCCGGCCAGCGGGTAATCTTCGGTTGGACATGCTATTGGGGTAATCGCTGCGTCGAGGGTGATTACAGCAAAACCGCCGCGGGTCACAGCAATGCCAACGCCGATCACCACCAATATGAGAATGGCACCGATGCAATGCCAAATCCATCGCTCAATTCTCAGAAACCCCTGTTCACTTTTCATGGGTGCACGATCGTACTAGGCGAGTGCGGCTGAGCACAGCCGCCTCCCATATGAGCAGATTGTCTCCTAAGCAGCCTGAGATTCTCAAGCAATAACGATGGCCTGCATAATCCACCGCGACGATCTGTCCTCGTGCCATCAAGTCTTCAATTAGTGACCAGACCTTCTTTCTCCTGCTAAGGACCCCCCATTTTCTCCATTTTATGAATACGCCTACTACAACGGGAGTACCAACCCATGCCAGGTGTGTGCTTTGCATCACTCTAGATTTCCTAGCTGGTCCAACACCCGATCCCAAATTGCAGAGATCGCCTGAGATGCCGGGCAATTCACAGTTGTCACCGGTCGCCCGTTGGCCATCATATGGGTCACTGCCATGTCAAAGGGGATTGTTCCCAGAAGTGGAATCCCCTTTTCCCGACAAAAGCGTTCGATCTGGTGAGTGCCCTGGGGATAGATGTCCGCTTTATTGATAGCGACAACAGTGGAGATGCCAAAATGATGGGCTACACTCCAGGCGCGTTCCAAGTCGTGCAAACCCGCCACGCTCGGCTCAGCGACGATCAACGCCAAATCGGCACCGGCGGCTGCACTGATGACCGGGCAGCCAATGCCTGGTGGCCCATCTACCAACACAAGCGGATATTGCGCATCCAAAGCGAGCAGACGTGCCATTTGTTTCACCAGAGTGACCAGCTTACCGGAATTCTCCGCTCCAGGTCGCAATGCGGCGTGAAACAGCGGCCCATATGGCGTCGCCGAGCGAAACCATTGCCCCGCTATTTGAGGCTGCATCTGGATCGCTTGTTGAGGACAGACATACGCGCACGCCGCGCATCCCTCGCATGCAAATTCGTCCACCTCCGCGTGTACCTCCTCGGCTGTTGCAGGGACCGAGATGGCATCAAAGCGACAGGTTGTTTCGCATATGCCACAGCCCGAACACAGAGTTGGATCGACTACTGCCAGTTCACTGCCGATAAAATCGTGTACCTCCAATCGCTTGGGTTGCAGAACGAGCTCGAGATTGGACGCGTCCACATCGGCGTCCACCAGCACAAGGCGTATTTGCCTAGCTGAAGAGCCATCGGAGCGGTGATCGGTGGTCGCCAGATGGGCAAAGGCAGCCACCAAGCTCGTCTTGCCGGTGCCACCCTTGCCGCTGAGAATCACCACCTGTTTCATACCAAAATGCTCCTCGGCTCAATCTGTTGGATACGCTCAAACAGGTTGCGAAGCGCTACTGTATATTCAGGTCGCACTGCGATCAACGACTCCCCGGCAGCGAGCGCTTGGCCGATGTCACGTTCCATGGGGATGCGCATTAAGATCGCCAAATTGGCATCTGTGCAGAAACGTTCCAACGCTCCATCACTTGCCATGTCGCGGTTAACAACAACACCGGCCGGGATGTTCATCTCACGGACCAGCTCCACGATCAGGCGCAGGTCATGCAAACCGAAGGGGGTCGGCTCGCTCACTAGCAACGCGAACTCGACCCCGCGCAGCGTTTCGACTACCGGGCAGGAGGTCCCAGGCGGTGCATCGTGGATTTCAATCGCTTCCGATGTGAATCCATGGGGACATACCTCTGGCGTGACCGCCCACTTCTTCAGCTGCCGGATCACTGGTGATGCACTTGGTTCACCGATCTCAAGCACTCCACGAGCGAACGTGATCCCCGTCGGCGTGCTACCTGCCTCAAGCACACCCAGCGGTCTCCCCCATTCGCTGAGCGCTGCCTCCGGGCAGTTCGCTACGCAGCTGCCGCAACCGTGACATAGTTCGGGGAAGACCAGCACCTTACTGCCTACCACCGCTATGGCGTGATAGCGACACACCTCGGCACAACGACCGCAACCCGTGCACCGCACTTCGTCCACGCGCGGGACGAGGCGGTGCACGGGTTGACGCAGGACGAGATCGGGTTTCAGTATCAGGTGCGCGTTGGGTGCCTCCACATCGCAGTCCAGAAATAGTACCGACCTGTCAGCCACCGCCAGTGCCAGGCTGGTGGCGACAGTGGTCTTGCCCGTGCCCCCCTTGCCGCTGGCGACTGCGATACGCATTACCGGTTTTCCATCGTCGAGCTATGACGCCCGCGCTGAGCAGGACTCACCACCAGCTCCAGATTGCCGGCACGATACTGCTCCAGCAGTTGGCGCACGGAAGGTATCTCACCACGGGGCGACAGGTACATCGCCAGTCCGGCCGCGCTAAGGGCACGGTAGGCGTTCGGACCAAAGTCGCCGCTGATAACCGCAGCAACACCCTGGTTGGCTATGAACTGAGCCGCTTGCACTCCGGCGCCACCAGGTGCGTCCATTGCCGGATTTGCGTGGGACTGCCACGTGCCCGTCTCTTGGTCAAAAATGATGAAATAGGCTGCCCGCCCAAAGCGCGGGTCGAACGGCGCTTCCAAGTCAGCTCCACTACTAGTGATTGCTATTCGCATGGGTTCCCTCGATGTTTTGCTTGTGATTTGTCGGTTGCTACTCGCGGACCATTTGCGTCCCACACTTGGGACACTTCAACTCGTAGCACGGTTGTCCCACCTGGTGTTCGACGCGATGCCCGCACTTGGGGCAAACGCAGTAGCCACCTGGCCCACCGGCTTTGGGTCCGCCGCGGCGCCCTTGACCACGGCCGCCACCCGGACCATAACCACCTTGACCGCTACCACCTCCACGTCCCATATCTTCACCTCCTGAAGTAAATTGCCGCTATGACCATCTCAGGCATGGCATCCGCCATGAGATCCCTCTTCTAAACAAGGCGTTGCACCCCGCAGCCCCCCGTTGAGGTACTGCTGCACTGCCTCACGCACGTTCCCAGCCGCGCCGGTGGCCGCTTCAATACCCATGTTTTGAAGCGCTTGCATAGCACGCCGACCCATACCGCCCACCAACATTACCTGGGCACCCTGTTCGGCAACAAACTTCCCCACCGCACCACAGCCGCGGCTGCCACAGAAGGGGTTGGCGACAGTGCTGACCGACTTGATCTTGCTACCTTCTGTATCCACCAGCACAAAATAAGCGGCATGACCAAAATGAGGGCTGACCGGACTGTCTAGCCCATTATCGTTCTCCGCCGCAATGGCAATACGCATCGTTACTTGTTACCTCCGAATCTCAAATGTTAATGAAGGTGATGGTGTGGGCAGCGAATACACACCGCCCACACCACAATGGCCGGTTACTTTTGCTCCAGCTCGGCAATGCGCTCATTAGCCTGTTCCAGCGCCTTTTGCAAGTTCTCGACGTGCGCCTTAAGCCATTCCAGCTCCTGTTCGCGCGTCATCGTCGGCGCGTAGGGCGGCACCGGCCAAGCGCCGCCGAAACGCACCCAGCCCGGCAGTCCGGTGGCGTAGAACCAGTGGCGCCAGCCGCATCCACCAAAGCCATAGCCGTAACCCCATCGCGGGCCGAAGCCAGCTACTGGGTTCATATAGCCGGGCACCGGGTAACCGGCGCAGTAACCGGCACGCCGACCTGTCATAGGCCCTGCGCCCCATGGCCCCGTGCGGTCTCCACGTGGCATCTCATTCACCTCCTTTCCTTAAAGATGATAAATGAACCTTCATAATGGCACCCTTATTCCATCGCCTTGACCCACCCGTGTGACACACCTGAAACCGGCGATGGGCTGTCCCATTAGCGCCCTCTCTGGCGATGACGGTGGCGCCACGGGCGGCCTGTGAATACGGTGCCGCGCCCTTGGGCACGGGACAACTTACCACCCGCCGTACGACGACTCCACACCTTCAGCGCAACGTCGGCCAGTCGCGGCGCCAGCTCCATACCGGCCCAGCGCAGGAATGAGCCCATCAACGGCCAGAGCGATGTGGGGCGAGGCGCCGCTAACGGAGCCGCCGGTGCCGTCACCATCGTAGTGGGAGCACGAAGCGCGGGCTGTTTCATGACTGTTTCTGCTTCCGGCGCCACCGTTTCCACCAGCAGGATAGCCCTCTGCGGACAAGCGTCCACACAGACGCCACAGCCATTGCATCGCTCAGCTGACCACACAGCCACTCCACCATCCAGCGAGATGGCCCCCTGTGGGCATCCATCCACGCAGGTGCCACAACCGGTGCACAGCTGCTCGTCGATCTGGATCACTCATTCTCCTCCTGTGAGCTTCCCGGACGGGGTGTCGCATCATAAGCTGCCAGCAAAGCGTCGATCTCGCGGCGCGTCTGGCGCAGATCGGCAATCCATTGGGCCAGATATTGCTCGCCGACCGGGGTGACACGGTAGACGCGTCGTCGCGGCCCCAAGCTCTCGTCCGACCATTCCGAGGTCACCAAGCCCGTCATCTCCATTTCGCGCAGCGCCCGGTACACCAGGCTGGGATCCAGAAATTCTGGGTCGAAACCGAACTCAGCCAAGTCACTTAATAGGCTGTAGCCGTGCGCCTGGTCACGTCGCAATAACACCAGCAAACATGGCTGCAGAAAGCTGATGATGCGCTTGCGGCGCCCAAAACCTCTTCCTCCCCAAGGCATACATCTGTCTCCTATTTGTTCTTCTTCTATAGTATATCATACTATAGACTATTTGTCAATACCTTCTAGGGGCAAAAATTGACAAAGTCGGGCGAACGGTCTATTATGGAGCTGAACAAATGTGCACCCATGAACATTGGGACAACAATTTGCACAGGATAGCAAGGCCCATTCCCCAGTTTAATGAGACAGGTGATCCTATGACCCCCGAAGAAATTCTACACACCGCGCGTTCTGTGATCGAACGTGAAAGTCAAGCGGTAGCGAACCTGGTCGATCAGATCGGCCCCGATTTTATCAAGGCTGTGGAGATGCTCCTTGCATGCGAGGGGCATGTGTTGGTCGCTGGATCGGGCACTTCCCACGCAGTGGGTGCCCGTCTAGCCCATCTGTTGTCGTGTTGTGGCACGCCGGCATTGTTCATCCATCCCGGCGACAGCCAACATGGGCTTTCCGGTGCGGTCACCGCTCGAGATGTCTTAATTGTCCTTTCCAAGGGCGGCGAAACCGCCGAAGTGAACTTCCTGGCGTCCATCGCCAGGCGGCGTGGGGCAAAGGTCATCGCTATAACCGAACGCCCTGAGTCCACCCTGGGCCAACAGAGCGATGTAGTGTTGTGCGTCCGCGCGCCCGCCGAGGTTGATCCTTATGGCATGATCGCCACCGGCAGCTCACTGGTGAACTGCGCTTTTGGCGATGCATTGTGTGTGACCCTGTTGCATCTGCGCGGGTACACCCGAGATCAATTCGGCGAAACCCATCCGGGCGGTGCGGTGGGCAAGCGTATCGCTGCAGAAAGGGGGACATAGCTCATGAGGCACGTGATGGGACTGGATATCGGCACCTCGGGTTGCCGGGCCATTGTCTTCACAGAGGATGGCACGGTGCTTGCCAGCACCGCTCGTGAGTACCCGGTGGATATTCCACAGCCAATGTGGGCAGAGCAAGACGCCGAATCAGTCTGGCGGCACGCCCAGGATGCGATGCGCGCGGCGATCGCTGCCGCCGGGGTCAATCGGATTGCTGCCATCGGCCTATCGGTGCAAGGTGAGGCGGTCATCCCGGTGGATGCGCAAGGCAATGCCCTGCGCCCCGCTATTCTGGGCATGGACACGCGCACCGAGGAGCAAAACCGTTGGCTGGCAACCACCTTCGGTGCGGAGTATTTGTTTGAGCGCACCGGCATGCCCATCCACACCATCAATACGCTCCCCAAGCTGTTGTGGCTGAAACAGCATGAAGCTGAGATATGGTCACAGGCGCGTCGTTTTCTGCTCTACGAAGACTTTCTCATCCATAAGATGTGCGGCCGCGCAGTCATCAGCCGCTGCCTGGCATCGCGCACCCAGCTCTATGATTTGCTGGATGATCGCTGGTCGTCTCACATCCTCACCACCATTGGACTGGATGCGCAGCGCCTGGCGGCGGTACAACCATCTGGCGTGGCAGCCGGTGAAATGTACCCCGCTCTGGCAACCCAGCTGGGCCTGGTGCAGCCACCATTGGTGGTGACTGGCGGTCACGACCAGGCATGCGGCGCGCTGGGTGCCGGCCTGACCCGACCTGGCCTGGCGATGGTCTCCACCGGCACTGCCGAGGTGGTCGAAATCGCTATGCCGGCACCACAGCTGAACGAAGTGCTGCGCAAGGGCAACATTTCAGTGTACGCGCACGTGGTACCGGGTCTCTATCTGGCTATGGTGCTCAATCACAGCGGTGGGCTGGTGTTGCGTTGGTACCGTGACACGTTCTGTGAGGGAGAGCTGCAACGCGCGCAGGCGAGCGGGCGCAGCGCGTATGACCTGATGCTGGCGGATGCCTCCCCGGAGCCCTCAAAGCTCCTCTTCCTGCCCCACCTTTCTGGCAGCGGCACGCCGTGGTTGGACATCGCCTCCAAAGGCGCTGTGTTGGGTCTGACATTCGGCACAACGCGGCGTGATGTGGCCAAGGCGATTCTAGAAGGCCTCACGTTCGAGCTGCGCATCAACTTAGACCTGCTCCGCCAGGGCGGTGTGGCCATCAACGAGTTGCGCGCCATCGGTGGCGGAGCGCGTTCGGAGCTGTGGCTGCAGCTCAAAGCGGATATTCTCGGCGTTCCGGTGGTGAAACCGGCGGTTACCGAAGCCGCCTGCCTGGGAGCCGCTTTGCTGGCTGGTGTGGGTGCCGGTATGTATGCCGACGCTGCACAGGCGGTGGCACAGGTGTTGCACCTTACGCGCACGTATCAACCCGATCCGGAACGTGCCGCGCGTTATGAACGTCTATACACGCTCTACCGCGCGGTCTATCCGGCCGTGGCGCCCATCACCCATCAGCTGTGACACTGGGGCTCCTTCGCTCATCTGCAGAGGATTTGCTTTGCGCTCTCTTTGCATCTCAGCCCAAGCAGTGGTACACTGCTCGCCACTTTGCTGAATATACCTGGGGAGATGCAGCGTGTGAAAAAAGTGCGCATTGGTGGTATGATGCATAATTCTGGGTTGGCGATGGTGGGTGTCCTAGCAATGCCATCCCGCCCGGGAATTGCGGGCAAAATCCTCTCGACGCTGGGGGAGCATGGGATTAACGTTCCGTTCGTCGTGCAGATTATCGATCACGATGGGAATGACCATGTGGTCTTCTGTGTAAGCAACCCGGATTTGGCGACTGTTCTGGAACTGCTCCAGGATGTGCGCCGCGAGGTTCAGGCGAAGGAAGTAGTGCACGAGACCAACGTGGGCACCGTCAGCATCTTTGGCCCCGACTTTCGCCAACGGCCCGGCATTGCCGGACAGATGTTCGCTGCGCTGGGGCGCTGCGGCATCAACATCAAGGCCATCAGCACCTCGATGTCCACCATCACATGCGTCGTTCAGGGCGATCGCGTACGCGACGCACTCAAAGCTTTGGAAGAGGCCTTCGAGTTCCCCTGCTAGGCGGGTACCATCTCGCTGCGCACGGTGCGGTAAAGGGCATCGGCGCGCAGCTGATGCAAGGTGTAACAGGGTGCTCCCATCGCATCGGCCAGCGCCTGGGCAAGACCCCGATCAAACGAAGCGTGCTCCATATTGATCACCACAGCGCGGATGTGCGCCTTGCGGATCATCTCGGCCACGCGGTGTGCCTCTTCCTGTGCTGGCATACCGGTCACCGAGACGTTGGCGGCTCCATCGGTGAGGAGGATCAACAAAGGCATAGTTTCTGGATGGGCGCGCATCTCACGGCGCAGCACCCGGTAAGCCAACAGTAGCCCGGCGGAAAGGGGGGTCTTGCCACCTACCGGCACATCAGCTAGCTTGCGTTTAGCCAGCTCCACACTTGAGGTGGGTGGCAACACCAGACGCGCCTCCTCCTTTTGGAAGACCACCAGCCCGACCTGATCGCGACGCTGATAAGCATCCAGCAACAAAGACATGATCGCCCCTTTAGTCGCTTCCATCCGTTCCGCTGCCGCCATGCTCCAGCTGGCATCCACGACGAACAAGATCAGATTGGCGGCACGGCGCACGCGCACTTTACGCTGCAGGTCGGACTTCTCGATAGCGATAGCGCTGCTGTCGTGCTGCCGATGTACCTGGAAGGGGGCTGCGGCGCGGAATGTGGCATCGAAGGCGATGTCGGAGCTGTCACCATTTGCCGGACGGGCTTGAACATAGCGGCCGCGTTTGCGTTCGGTCGCAGTGCGGCTGCGTTTGCCGGCCTGGTTGCGCGTCATACGGTCGAGCGGGGTCTGCAATTTTCTAGGTCGAAAAGCATCGCCGACCGCGACCGCCATCTCGTAGGGGCGCTCATTGCCCGTTGGCGGGAGGCTGTGCGGATTAAGCGGCAGAGAGGAAAGTGGCGGCGCGGTGATCTGTTGCTCGCCGCCTACCACCTCACTAACGTTTTTTTTTCCTCGATAAGGGACATGCTCTCAGTCGGTTTTTCCCGCCCGGGCTGGCTTGTCTCTCGGCGTGCCTGCGCCAGCTGGTCGGCCAACTCCTGGAAGCGCATCTCGGTGTCCTGGAACGGTTGCCGTTTGAGCCGATGGGGCAATGCCAGCTCGGCGGCGATCAGGATATCCTCATCGGTGATCTGGGGACGTTCGTAGTACGCCGCATGTGCGATCGCGGTTTTCAGGATCACAATGTCGGCACGGTGGCCGTCCACACGCACCTCACTGGTCAGATGGGCAATGGCGTAGAGGTCATCCGGGGTGTAACGCACATCGGCCACCTGAAGACGTGCGCGTTCGATGCGTTGAGATAGTTCGCGTTCGCGCGGTTCCCACTCCTGGTAGAAACGCTCAGGGTCGCGTTCAAATTGGACGATACGCTTGAGAATTTCAACGCGCTCCTCAGTCTGATGGATGCTCTGAATGTCCACGCACAGAGCAAAGCGATCCAACAGCTGTGGCCGCAGGTCACCCTCCTCCGGGTTCATCGTGCCCACCAGGATAAAGCGCGCCGGATGGGAGAAAGAGATACCTTCTCGCTCGACCACGTTGATCCCCATAGCAGCAGAGTCGAGCAAGAGGTCAACTACGTGGTCATCGAGCAGGTTCACCTCATCCACGTAGAGCAACCCACGGTTGGCGGCAGCCAGGATACCGGGCTCGAAGTGACGCTCACCTTTCTTGATCGCCAGCTCGATGTCCAGCGTCCCGACCACACGATCTTCGGTGGCACTGACCGGAAGGTCTACGAAGCGAGTACGTCGTCGTGCCACCGGCAGCTCCTCGCCGCGCTGTACGCGCTCGCGACAGTTGTCACATTGGCGATCAGCGCGATAGGGATCACAGCTAAACGGACAATCGGCCACCACCTCGATCTCAGGCAGCAGGGAAGCAAGCGCGCGCGCTGCCGTGCTCTTGGCGGTGCCGCGTTCGCCTCGGATCAGCACACCGCCGATCTGAGGGCTGATGGCATTTAAGATCAAGGCGGTTATCATTCGGCGTTGTCCAACGATAGCAGTGAACGGAAACACTCTCGGCATAATTCCACTCCAGACACGCAATATTCATCCTAACCTATTCATTATATATCCTAATGGTAACGTAAGCAAAGAGAACAAGGGATGCGCCAAGAGACCGTCATCAGGCGGTGAAGGGATCTTGAAAAAGGAGATCCATTTTTGCCAATGGCGAAATCCAGGGCGATAATTTGGGACATCGCATATCAAGCCCAGAAAGGAAACCGGACCGGGAATCACGCGTGCAGATGGGCCGTGTCATTGAGCGTGCGCAGCAGGCGCCCACGGGTGGCAATTTCCAGCACACTGAGCGAAGCAGGCGCCGGCTCAAATTCCCAGAAATGGTCAGTATCGAGACCCAAGAAGTGGCATAACAGAACACGACACACGACCAGGTGGGTTACCAGCACCACTGTGTGATCCGGATAATGCGCGATCACCTCATTCAACACACCAACGACACGCTGATGTACGTCTGCCAGCGATTCACCTTCAGGGAAACGCACTGTGCGTGGGCGCTCACACCAGGCAGCTGCCAGCTGCGGATAGCGCGCGGCAAATTCTGCTTCGGACAAACCGCTGCAGGCGCCGAAGTTGATATCCAGCAATCCTGCATGGGGAATTACCTCAAGACCGCACGCTTGGGCTATCGAGGTTGCGGTTTGGAGCGTCCGTCGCAAAGGGCTGGCATAGATCGCCGCTGGTCTCCAGGCGGCCGCGATGCGCCGTCCCAACGCAGCGGCCTGGAGCAGCCCCGTCTCATCCAGCGGCACCTCGACCTGGCCGCGAAAGCGTTGTTCTCGATTCCAAGCCGTCTGACCATGACGAATTAACAAAATGGTGGTCATATCCATGATGGAGCTATCCTGATGCACGTGAAATCCCTCTTGATCGCCACCAACAACCCAGGCAAGCTGCGCGAGTTTCGTGATCTGTTGCGCAATTTGTGGCCCGACTTTCCCTTGGAGATTGTCAGCCTCTCGGAAGCCAACATCGCCCTTGAGCCGCAAGAGAGTGGCCACACCTTTGCCGAAAACGCCGTTTTCAAGGCGCGCCTCTTCGCCGCCCATAGCGGATTGCCCACGCTGGCCGATGACTCAGGTTTGGAAATCGACGCGCTGGGCGGCGCGCCTGGTGTTCACTCGGCACGGTACGGTGGCACCGAGCGCGGCCAGGATGTCCAGCGCATTGCCCTGGTGCTGCAGCAGCTCCAAAACGTCCCGTGGCCACAGCGCACCGCGCGCTTCCGTTGCGTGGTAGCGATCGCCTTGCCGGATGGTCGCTGCGAGACGGCCGACGGGAACGTGGAAGGCTATATTGACTGGCACCCTCAGGGCGAGCACGGTTTTGGTTATGACCCGATTTTCTATCTCCCCGAATTCGGTTGTACTATGGCCCAGCTCGAACCCGCCGTCAAGAATCGCGTCAGCCACCGTGCGCGCGCTCTCCAGGCTGCGTTGCCCCTTATCCGTCGTCTGGTCCTAGAACAGGGATAGTCTCTGTTGCACTGCTATCGCAGTCGGTAATACAGCTGGGCTCCCAACATCCCCAGCACCACGGCAACGATAGTGCCGAAGACCCCCCAGAGGAGCAGTGCGAAGAAAACGGCCCCTGCGATGCGCACCGTCTGCGGGCTGATACCTATTGCGGCCAGATTCTGCAGCTGCCCAGGTGTAAACTGGGCACGCACCCCTTCACCTAGATTGGCGAACATCAATCCAAGTGCCGCCAGCACCATAGCCACAAAAGCGGCCCCTAAACCGGTGACGAGCCCAGCCAGCAACCCAGCTCGCCGCGCCTGCCCAGGAGAGTTCAGCCGCTCGTTAGACAATAACCCGGCCAGCATTCCAGTAGCTATCAGGATTAAGACAAACCCGGGGATCACCAAGCATAGCAACAGCGGGATGTCGACCAAGCTGATCAACATCAGCAATGCCATAGCGAGAACGCCGGCTGCGCCAGCCTTAAAAGCACCACTGCCCAGGGCACGCATAGCGGTTTCTTCGTCGTAGAAGCTTGAGGGATGTGGTGGCAGTTTGATCGGGCGTGTGCTGGAATGATCCTGCTTATGTTCCATTATGCGCCTACTTTGTGCAACGCACGCCACACCTTCTCAGGTGTCAGCGGAATATCGCGGATGAAGAGGCCAGTTGCGTCTGTCACCGCATTGCCCACCGCCGGCGCTACACCGTCCAAGGGTATCTCGGCTACCGCTTTGACGCCGAACGGATGGCTCGGCTCGTAGGATGGCACGAACAACACCTGCATGTCAGGCATTTCGTCGGCGCTGAAGATGTGATAGTCCCCGAAGCGCGGATTGAGCATGCGACCGTGTCCATCGAAGGCCATCTCTTCGCTCACCGCATAGCCGAGTGCCTGGGTCATGCCACCCTCGACTTGACCACCTGCCGTGACCGGGTTAACGATCACTCCGCAATCCAGAGCCATCAGCAACCGCTCTACGGTGACTTGGCCGGTCTCGGTGTCCACCGTGACCTCGGCGAACTGGGCAGCAAAAGGAGGGGGGCTGACAGGGCTGACAAAGGAGCCAATGCCCATAATCTGACGCTGATCTTGAGTGTGCAAAGAATGCAAAGCGATCTCTTGCAATGTCAGACTGCGTCCATCTGGTGCCCAAGCATGCCGATCATGCAGCTCGATGTCGTCCGCCATGATGGGTGCTACATCGGCCGGGCGGGCAGCATTGAACATCAGGGCAGCGCGTTCCCGTATTTGTGCCGCAACCTGTTCCGCCGCCCGCACGGCGGCACCACCGCTGATATACGTGGTGCTGCTGGCATAAGCTCCTTTGTCGAAGGGGGTCATATCGGTATCCGACGAATAGACGATGATGTCCTCCAACCGACAACCGAGCACCTCTGCCACCATTTGCGCAATCACGGTGTCCGAGCCGGTGCCCAGGTCGGTGGCGCCGATCAGGAGATTGAAGCTGCCATCATCGTTCATCTTGATGCTGGCCGCACCCATATCGAGGTAGGGGATAGCAGTCCCTTGCATCACCAGAGCGACCCCGTGTCCACGATGCAGATGTGGCTTGCCCGGCACGATGTGGTAATCCCCACCGTCACGCGCGGCGCGGAAACCGAAACGGGCAGCACCCAAACGGGCCGCCTCTTCCAGGGCACAGCTCTGGATCGTCTCTGGATTGGGCGCGCGCCCCTCACTCCACGCCTTGCTCATGGGGTGTTCGTCGCCCGCTTTGATAGCGTTTTTCAGGCGAAACTCCAACGGATCCCAGCCCATCTCGCGGCAAATCCATTCCATATGGGTCTCCACCGCCCAAAATCCCTGGGGCACTCCATAGCCACGATAGGCACCGGCGGTCGGCAGATTCGTATAGACCACGTCTGCGTGGAAGCGGATGTTGGGCACATTGTAGAGCGAGAGCGCCTTATGGCCCGTATTGCCGGTGACGGTAAGCGCGTGGTTGCCATAGGCGCCTGTATCGCTCAGCACACGCATCTCCTGCGCCACAATGCGACCATTGCGCGTCACGCCGGTGCGAAGACGCAGGATCATCGCATGGCGCGTCGTGCTGCTGACAAATTGCTCCTCACGCGTGTATACCATCCTCACCGGTCGGCCAGTGGCAATCGTCAGATGCGCACAAGCATCCTCGATCATTACCTCTTGCTTGTTGCCAAAGCCTCCCCCGATGCGCGGCTTGATGACGCGCATACGGCGTACTGGCAACCCCAACACAGGTGAGAGGATACGCCGGATGTGAAAGGGCACCTGGGTTGAGGTGTAAAAGGTGAGGCGATCGTCCTCATCCCAGTAAGTGACACACACATAAGGTTCGATGGGTGTTTGCTGCACGCGCGGCACGCTGTACTCCGCCTCAAAAATCCGATCCGCCTCTTGCATAGCTGCATCAACGTCTCCCAGCTCGATGTGCAGCTGGGCAGCGAGATTGCGCCGCGGATCAGAGTGACCGAACCCGACATAGTCCGGCTCATCGTGGATGACCACTGGATGATCCAGTGCTTGACGCGCGTCCAGGATGGCGGGCAAGGGCTCATACTCCACTTCGATCAGCTTGAGAGCCTCCTCGGCGATCTCCTCGCTCTCCGCCGCCACAGCCGCGACGCGGTCACCCACAAAACGCACTTTGTTGTCAAAGCTGACCCGGTCGAGGGGGCCGGGGATGGGATGGCTCTGGCCGGCGGTGGAGTACACCACCCGCGGCACATCCTCAAAGGTGAGCACAGCGTGCACACCAGGCAGGGCACGCGCCTTGCTGGCATCAATGCGGCGGATGCGCGCATGGGGGTGAGGACTGCGGAGCAGCTTACCCACCAGCATACCACGCAACTGCAAGTCGCCGGCGAAAGCGGGACGCCCTTGCGCCAGCTTCACCGCATCCACCTTGGGCTCCGGTTTGCCCACCACGCGCCATGTCCCCTGATGCGTCGTAGCCATCAGGATGGATGGTGTGCTAGTTTGCACATCGCCTCGCACTCCAGGCCTTAGCCCTCCGGCTGCGCTCGGCTGCAATCCCTCGTCAAAAGGGGGCATGGTTTGTTCAGGAAGCTGGATCACCTCACCGGATGGATACTCCCATTCGGGGCTCTTTTCCTCCAAAGGTGGCACCGCCTCACCGCGCAGCCAGGCGGCGGCACGCAGCACCGCTTGCACAGGTTTGACGTAACCGGTGCAGCGGCACAGAACTCCGCTGAGGGCATCGCGCACCTGTCCTGGTGTGGGGTTGGGTTCCCGGTCGAGCAGAGCTTTCGCCGCTAGAATCATAGCTGGAGTGCAGTAGCCGCACTGGATCGCCCCTGTCTCCACAAAAGCGCGCTGCAAGGGGTGCAACGCGATATAGCCGCGCCAACCTACAGTGGGTCCCTCTCCCTGTGCAGAGATGCTCGTCAGTCCCTCGATCGTGGTGATGTGAGCACCCGCCGCCTGTAAAGCGAGCATAGTACAACTGGTGCGTGCGACCCCGTCCACCAGAACGGTACATGCCCCACAGCTGCCATCGCCACAGCCATATTTGGCGCCGAGGTAGCCTTCACGGCGCAGGACGCTCAGCAACGTGTCGTCCGGCGCTATCTGAAATGACCTGTCCTCACCATTGACATTCAGGGTGATTTCCATAAGGACTTTCTCCATAGCACATTACAAGGTCAGCTATACACGTACCCCTCAAGAGTGTACAAAGGATGAGATGCTCCTTCTAACTCGGCAGACTGTTGTAGCGCACGCCAGGTTGCCCAAGCAGCCACCAAGCTGTCCAAGGCGTTTCCGTCCCTCTCCTCTATGATCACGTCCTGCAGAGTGGCATCAATGGATCGCAGCGCTGCCAAGTATCGAACAGCTTCCAAGATAGCGCGACGTGCACGACGGTGATGTGCTTCCTTTCCCTTATAGGGCATATACAAACCGTGACGCTTAAGTGTCGCAGCGGGACAGATCTCGATCAGCCATGCACGATCGGCTCGGGCGCTCTGCATTGGCAACACGGAGACGGATTCTTGGGTCACCAGTGGCGCCAACACAGCGGAGATGCCATAGAACGTCTGGCGGTACAATCGCAAATTGTAGCTGGCCCATGGAGTGCCATTCTCGCGATCGGTCAACCGCTTTATTTCGCGTCCCCCCATTGCTGCATAGCAGGCGGATCGAAAATGTTGCGGCGTCGCATACCGCTCGGGGAAGCGGCGCACGAATTCCTCCCAGCTGGCTGCTTCAATGAGCTGCGCCGGCACACCGAAGGGAAAATCCATCCCGAAGATCGCTTCCTGCTCCCGTGCGATCAATGTGCATAATGCTCCCAGACACATCCCGCGTTCCGGAGCTACCCCTAGCAGAGCGGCTGCGGATGCACATCGCTCGACGGACAGGGTGTCTTTGTGGATGCTTGCTTGGGTGACCCATATCTTGCGACCCGCCTGACGCGCACCGCTGAAGTCAACCCCGTACACCCGCGTACGCATCGGGAGATTCACGCTGCCTTTGACCACGCCTCCCATAGAGCACGCCGCGTCAGCACACTGAGCATAGCGCGCCGATACTCAGCGCTGCCGCGGAAGTCGCTAGACAGCAGCAGCTCGGCTGTTGCCTGAGCCACCGCCGCCTCGATCCTAGCATCGTCCAAGGTTTGACTGGAGAGTGCTTGTTCCACCGTGTATGCCCGTAATGGATACGGCGCCACACCGCCCCAGGCAACACGCACCTCCCCACAACGTTCCCCCTGTCGCGTCACTTGCGCCGTGACTGCAACGAGCGGCCGATCGCGCGGGGTACGCGCTACAATGGCCATCGCAGTGCCCACCGTCCGTGGTGTCACCGTCACTGCAGTGACCAAATTGCGTGGCAACCAGCGAGCAGGGTCGACCAATAACTTGTCTAACGCAACTACGCTGGCGCCATCGGTGCGCTGTACCTCTACCTCCGCATCGAGCACCAGCAAGCTGAGCAACAAGCAAGAGAGGGGATCATGGGTCACGATCGTGCCACCTACGGTCGCAGCATTGCGATATGTGAGCGGTCCATCGCGGTGCGCGGCTTCAGCCAGAAACGTGCATCCGTGAGGCGTATCCACCAGCTGCTGCAGGCGCACCATCGCCCCAATTTTCAGTTGTTCCCCCCTCGTTTCGATACGATCCAATCCCAACGCCTGCAAGTCCACCACAGCTTTCGCTCCGTGCCACTGTTTTGCCAACAGCTGTTGGCCACCTGCCAGTGGCACAGCGTCTTCGCTTTGTAATAATCCCAGCGCTTCTTCTACCGTGCGAGGACGGTGATATTCTCTCACGCGCATCCTCATCTGCTCCTAATTGTCTCCTGCTCTGCGCGGTTTGCTCCTGCAGGTTGCGATGAGCTCATCTTATAACCACGCCATTATAACACGCCTCTGGCAGCAATCGAAATTGCCGCCACGATGCGCGCTCAGCTGAGAGGGGGACTTGGAAAAGCCTCCTGACGAATCCAGAGTTGACAAACAAATCAACCCCACGTAGATTTGACCCCCCACCGGGAAAGAGACGCTCCTTCCAGACCCCAGATTGACATCTTGCTCAAAGTGTGGTATATAGATTTGCTATACCAATTCTTAATCCTCAGTGAGAAGGGCGATCACTCTAGTCGTTTCGTTCTGGGAAAGCATCAATGCCGATGTCTGGCGCTCTTATCCTGCATTGCAGGCTTCGAGGAAGAAGGGTAGCGATATGGTTGCAGTGAAGAAGTCAGGGAATATCGAAAAGCTCCAACAGGAGAAAGAACATCTTCTGGCCGAGATTGAGAGATTGCGCGCTACTCTCAAGACAGAGGTGGACCCGGATGCTGATGAAGGCGACCCGGATTTGGTAGAACGCGAAAAGGTCATTGCACTCATCAGCACGATGGAGCATCGCTTAGAAGCGATCGATTACGCTCTTCGTCACGCGCAAGAAGGCAGCTACGGTATCTGCGAACGCTGCGGGGAACCGATCGATCCGGCGCGCCTGGAAGCATTGCCAGAAGCGACCCTGTGCATTCGGTGCAAGACAATTCTAGAACGTCAGCCGCGCCCTGCTCCCGCTCCAGAAGAGAATCATCTCCTGTGACTCTGTTTTTAACTCACATAAGAACCGCCCAGAGAGATTCTCTGGGCGGGCCATTTTTTAGTCGGGGCGCGCGGATTTGAACCGCGGACCTCTTGAACCCCATTCAAGCACGCTACCAAACTGCGCCACGCCCCGACGCTGTCGGGAAGGCCAGATTTGAACTGGCGACCTCACGGTCCCGAACCGTGCGCGCTGACCGAACTGCGCCACTTCCCGTGATACTCTCGGTGCTTTGCCTCCCGAAGCATTTTTCATTTTAATACGAAACGATGCATCTGTCAAACAGGCGCGTAGGGTGTCTCGATTCTTGCAAGATAGGACAACGAGATGGCAGCCACAACAACCGAACGCATACTAAAGGTTTTGAACGGACAGACTCCCGATCGCATTCCATTTGTATCCCGCCTGGATGTATGGTATGCCTGCCATCAACGCGCGGGCACTATACCCCCTGAGTTTCACAATATGTCGCTGGAGGAGATTCACCGGGCTCTCGGTGTGGGACGGCAGCGCTTCATGGTGCCCTTCCGCTGGCGACTGCGCCATGTCGAGATGACAGTCACATTCAATGGTGACGAGGTCTTCCATGCATATGAACCATCGGTTGAGTTGATCTGCGGCTCCCACGACTGGGTGAAGATGGATCAGGCAGGGGAAACAATCACCCATTATTGGACGCCGGCGGGATCGTTGCAAACGCGCCACAGCTTATCCCAGTCGGGCGTGCAAAGTGGCACCGAACCCTACTTGGAGGAACATTTCATCAAGGAAGACGCAGACTACCGCGTAGTGGAATACATGTGGGAACACGCGGAATATGTGCCCATATACGAGACCATCTTGCAAGAACAGCACCGATTGGAGGGCCTTGGGTTTGTCATCCCTCTGTTGCCGCGCATCCCTTTTCAACAGGTGTTGCTTGAGTATCTGGGTGAAGTTCCGCTCTTCTATGCCCTCTATGACAGTCCCTCCCAAATCGAGCGCCTGCTTCAGTTGCTGGACGAACGATTGATGGATATCCTGCATCACCTGACAGAGCTACCTGTCCTTTACGTAGAATTCCCCGACAATTTGCATGGCTTGATGACCAATCCTGCCTTGTTCAGAAAATATTGCTTGCCGACTTATCAGCGTTACTGCGATGTGCTCCATCATCAGGGCAAAAAGGTAGGGAGTCACACCGATGGGGATGTAAAACCTCTGCTGAAGTTGCTGAAAGATACTGGCCTGGACGTATGCGAGTCGTTCTCGCCGACCCCCTTGAGCAGCTGCACCTTCGACGAAGCATGGAACGCGTGGCAGGGCAAACCGATGATCTGGGGCGGCATCCCTTCCCCACTTCTAGAGGAACGCACCGATGAGTACGCGCTATACGAGTACTTGGAACACTTACTCGCCGTGGTGGGACGACAGCCCATCATCCTTTCTGTGGTCGACATGGTGATGGGTCACAATTTATTGGAGCGCATCCATGCCATTGCCAACAGACTGGAACAACACACCCTCTGAGCTGAGAAGAGCACCCCCGATCCACCACGTGTCATCAAGTCACGTGGGTTCAACCTGGGTTTTGGCATCCTACGTCAAAAGAGACAAAAAAAGCTTGTCACCCGCATGAAGGTTATGTAGAATGTAATGTATGGTGCTCAGCGAACCGACCGGGGAAAAGGTTCTCATCGCAAGACAAAGGCGCCAAGGTTCGCAGACCATACCGATGCGGATATCCTTTTCTGAAAAAACTTCATAGACCCCCGAGGGATACGCAACGTAGTCCCTCAATCGACGCAAGGATCGAGCTGGAGGAGCAAGGAGTATGCATATCTCATTAGAGGATCGCGTAGCGGTGGTGACCGGAGGTGGTCAGGGACTCGGCCAAGCGATTTGTCAGCGCCTGGCACGGGAAGGTTGTGATGTGGTGGTTGCCGATATCAATACAGAAACCGCGGAGCGAACAGCTGCTGAGCTCAATGCGTATTACCAACAAGAAGGGCGCACTAATCGGCGGGCCATCGCCATGCGCGTCGACGTGACCAAGGAGGATGAGGTGGCTGCCCTGGTGGATCGGACGGTGCAGGAGTTCGGCCGTTTGGACATCTTTGTCGCCAACGCGGGTATCTTGATCACCGGGGAGATTGACCAATTCCCGGCCGAGAAATGGGAGGCTGTGATCCGAGTGAACCTCATCGGCTACTTCCTGTGCGCCAAGCATGCCTGCCGCGTGATGAAACAGCAACGCAGCGGCATCATCATCCAGATCAACTCCAAGTCGGGCAAGAAGGGCAGCTACAAGAATTCCGCCTATGCTGCTTCTAAATTTGGCGGCATCGGTTTGACGCAAAGCTTGGCATTGGAGATGGCCGAGTATGGTGTGCGGGTGAACGCCATTTGTCCCGGCAATCTGTTGGACTCACCTCTATGGGTTGAGTCGCTGTACAGCCAGTATGCCAAAAAGTGGGGCATCAGCGAGGAAGAGGTGCGTCGTAAGTATCTCGAGCAAGTGCCCTTAGGACGTGGCTGTACATATGATGATGTATGCAACATCCTGGTATACCTTGCATCCGATGCGGCAAGCTACATGACGGGCCAAGCGATCAACGTAACCGGTGGTCAGGAGATGCGCTGAACATGCCATTAGAGTACCGCGTTGACCGGCTGCAACGCGTGTTGGCGCAGCTGTGCAACACACTGGATGGAGCGCGTGCGGCAGTGGTGGTCAGCATTGAGGGATTAGTGGTGGCCTCCTACCCGCCCGAAGATGATCCATTCCTGGCCAATGAAATGGCCCATAGCTCTCAGGTGGCGGCGATGGCTTCCATCATGGTCTCGCTGGCCGAACGCACCCTGGCACGGCTGGGATTGAGCGACGGCACAGCCGAGCGGCTTCTGATCGAAGGCTGTCGGGGCAGCGTCATCGTGCTTCCGGTCAACCCCGAGGTGGCCCTAGCGGTCGTGCTGGAGAAAGAAGCGAAGCCGGGTATCGCTTTTCACATTGTCCCACGTGCAGCACAACAGCTCCAGCAAATTTTGAGACAATAACCATCCTACCGCCAAGTGCGAGCTCCCCCTTCGAGTCCACACCAAGTGCCGTTGAGAGGTGAGTAGGTGCGCTTGCTTCGGGTTCCTTTCATCTGGGATCAGGCGTGGAAGGAGACGTTACACACGTTGACAACACCTGAGCGGCGCCAGCTCGTTCCAGTGCTTCGGTCACAGGCACTATACCCTCTTCTTCCACCAGAGCGATTATAAAACCACCTCGTCCGGCGCCGGAGAGTTTAGCTCCCAGTGCTCCCGCAGAACGCGCAGTTGTCAGCAATCTATCTAACGCCGGAGACGAGACACCTAGTTCCTCCAACAAAGCCTGATTCTCGTTCATCAATGGACCAAGGGCACGCCACTCCCCCCTCAGGATCGAGTCCCTGGCCACACGGACAATCGCGCCAATGGCATCAAACAAGGTCTCACAGTGGGTGCGCTCAACCTGCCAGCGTTGACGCACTTCACCAACCACCTGACGCGTTACACTGGCCACACCGGTATCGGCAATCACCAAATGAAACGGCCTGCCCACCTCCAACAGCTCGACAGGTTCACCGCGCACAAAATAGACAGGCTGCTGATAGGCGATCACCGTGTTGTCAATGCCGCTGGGGGTTCCGTGGAAGAGTTTTTCCACCTCATACACCAGATGCGAGGTCTCTTCCAGTGAAAGGGGGTGATTGAAATAGGCCGCCAGCGCTCGCAGGAGCGCCGTTGTTACCGCTGCACCACTGCCCAGACCACGCGCGATGGGAATGGTCGAGGAGATGGTAATCACCAAGTCTGGCTCCAGAGATGGGGCAATTCCTATATGCGTCAGCCCAAGAAGAACCGCCACGCGCAACGGGTCACCAGCCGGAGCCTCGCGCAAGGGATAATGCGATCTTTCTTTGCCCTCCGCGGCGGCAGGCAGATCGCAACACTCGAGCCATACGCCGCTGCCCCGCTCACCGGGCCTTACCGTGACGCGCGCCTCCACCCCGCTCACCGGCACCGCAATGGCGGGTCGCCCGTACACCACGGCGTGCTCACCCAGCAAGATCACCTTACCGGGTGCCTTGCCTTCCCACATGACAGTCCCCTAGAAATTTCTGCCGGGATCTGAGGGGGGTGAGACATCTTACGTCTCCCATTCCCCTCCTCATCCCGGCAGTGCGTCTTTCCCTGTTTTATGTCACACCCGGTTGGGCTCAGAACAGCCCCACCACGCGGCCATCCTCGGCCAAATCCACCTGCATAAAAACTGGACGCGAGGGCAAGCCGGGCATCGTGCGCATCTCACCGCACAACGGATAAATGAATCCGGCCCCGACGCTGGCACGCACCTCGCGCACCGGCAGCGTGAAGCCGGTCGGCACGCCTTTCAGGTTCGGGTCGTGGCTGAGGCTCAGGTGGGTCTTGGCCATGCAGATGGGCAGGTTGCCGAAGCCCGCCTTTTCATACGCCTCGATCTGCTGGTTGGCCAGCGGTGTGTAATCCACTCCATCCGCGCCGTACACCTTGGTGGCAATGGTTTCGATCTTCTTCTTGATCGGCCAGTCCAGCGGGTAGAGAAAATCAAAGTGATTCGGCCGGTCGCATGCCGAGATGACCGCCTCGGCCAGCTCGATAGCACCAGCGCCGCCGTTGGCCCAATGGTCGGATGGCACTGCGGCATAAGCGCCCGCCTCCTCAGCAATGCGCCTGACCAGCTGCAGCTCGGCTTCGGTGTCGTACTTGAAACGATTGATGGCCACCACCACTGGGATGCCGAACAGCTTGACAATCTGAATGTTCTTGACAAGGTTAGCGCAGCCCTTTTCCAGAAGTGGTAGATTCTCCTCCGTGTAAGCGGGATCGAGCGGCCGCCCGGGGATGACCCTTGGACCGCCACCATGCATTTTGAGCGCGCGGACGGTGGCCACAAGCACCACTGCATTGGGGATCAATCCCGAATAGCGACACTTGATGTTGAAGAACTTCTCCATCCCGACATCCGCACCGAACCCGGACTCGGTCACCACATAATCGGCCAGCTTGACGGCGATCTGATCGGCGATGATGCTGCTATTGCCGTGCGCGATGTTGGCGAAAGGACCCGCGTGCACCATCGCTGGCGTGCCTTCCAGCGTCTGCATCAGGTTGGGCATGATGGCGTCCTTCAACAACACCGTCATAGCGCCCGCCACGCCCAGCTGCTCTGCTGTCACCGGCTCACCGGCCACATTCTGGGCGACTACGATGCGCCCTAACCGTTGACGCAGGTCTTTCAGACCCGTGGTGAGCGCCAGGATCGCCATCACCTCACTGGCAACGGCGATGTCGAAGCCCGCTTCGCGCGGCACGCCATCGTTGCGGGCGCCCAGGCCGATCACGATCTTGCGCAACGCACTGTCGTTAATGTCCACCACTCGGTTCCAGGTGATGGTATAGGGATTGATGCGCAACGGATCAAGGCCTGTGACTTCCTTGAAGCGCTCGCCCAGGTTGCGCTCGTGCAGCATGCGCGCGTCGATGGCCGCCGCCAACAGATTGTTTGCCGCTGCCACCGCGTGGATGTCACCGGTTAAGTGCAAGTTGAAATCTTCCATTGGGACGATCTGGCTGTAGCCGCCACCCGCAGCGCCTCCCTTGATGCCAAAAGTGGGGCCCTGCGAAGGCTGGCGGATGCACGTGATGACGTTCTTGCCCAGGTGCGCACCCAGCGCTTGACTGAGGCCCACCGTGGTGGTCGTCTTCCCCTCACCCAAGGGCGTCGGAGTGATAGCTGTCACGTCGATGTACTTCCCCTGAGGACGATCCTTGAACTTCTCAAGCACGTCCAGGTGGATCTTGGCCTTATACTTGCCGTAGTAATCCAGGTCATCCTCGCTCAGGCCGATCGACTCTGCCACCTCCTTGATGGGCCGCAGGATAGCCGCTTGGGCAATTTCGATGTCGCTCGGTACTGGATGTTTGATCTCGATCATAGCAGCCTCTCCCTTTCGTTTTTGTCTCGAACCGCTTTCATAGCGCTCGCTTGCAAGTGTGGTGACTACGAGATGGGGAATGGATTGAGAAAGGATTTCCGCCGTACATTGCCTGTCCAGAACGTGTCGAAGCTGCGAAGATGGTAGCATGACCATAGACGCTTGTCAAAAGAGGGGCACAAGCTTTCTCGTTCCCATTCCACATTGGCTATATTGAGCAGACTATGGTAGCATTTTCGGCATACAATACCCCATTGTATCCTAAGGAGCAAATGGCTATGCGAACTCCCATCGTGGCTGCTAATTGGAAGATGCACAAGACCATCCGAGAGGCGATTGACCTCACGCGCGAAGTGCGCCGCGAGCTGCTCGACGTGCAAGGCATTGAGGTTGTGCTTTGTCCACCCTTCACCGCCTTATCCGCCGTGCGTGACACATTGGGCGGCTCGTGGATCAAGCTGGGCGCTCAGAACATGTATTTCGAGGAACAAGGTGCATTCACTGGTGAGATCTCCCCGCTGATGGTGGCCGAACTGTGCCAATATGTCATCCTGGGACATTCAGAGCGTCGCCAATACTTCGGCGAGACAGATGAAAGCGTCAATAAGAAAACCAAAGCCGCATTAACTCATGGCCTGATCCCGATTGTGTGTGTGGGCGAGAACTTGGAACAGAACCGCGCCGGACAGACGGCCGCCATCGTAGGAGGCCAGGTGCGGGCAGCATTCCAGGGGCTCAGTCGCCAGGAAGCCTCGCGCGTGATCATCGCCTATGAACCGGTCTGGGCAATCGGCACCGGCATCCCGGCAGAGCCTGCAGATGTCAATCGCATCATTGGGATCAGCATCCGCGGCGTGCTGGCAGAGCTATACGGCGAAGAGACCGCTCAGACAATACGCGTCCAATATGGCGGAAGCGTCAAGCCCGACAATATGGCCGACTTCGCACGCCAGCCTGAAATCGACGGCGCTTTGGTGGGCGGAGCAAGCCTCAAGGCCGAGAGCTTCGCTGCCATTGTCAAGGCGACCTTAGTCTAGAAAGACCTCAAGGCCAGATGATGCCCCGCCCTTCTCCTTAGGACGATAATCAGCACACGACCTCGAGATATTTTGGAAATCTGGATTTCCATTCTCTGGCTTGCTGCAACCTTCGTGGCGATGCTAGTGCTGCATCGCTGGCTTGAAGCGCATTTGCAGGGCCTGGCATATTTGATCACGGGCCACCGCGAGGTGGCTCTATGGATGTTCTTTGTCATTTTCCTGCCGGGCACCCTCGTACATGAGCTGAGCCATTGGCTCGTCGCGTGCCTGTTAGGCGTGCGCACCGGTCGCCTAGAGATTTGGCCGCGCAGGAAAAAAGATGCCGTCTGGCTGGGCTCGGTGCAAGTAAGTCGCGCCGACCCCCTGCGCAGCAGCCTGATCGGACTGGCTCCGCTTATAACGGGCAGCCTCGCAGCGGTTGCCATCGGGACACATCTACAGTTGGATACGTTGGGCACTCTGGTGCTCCAAGGAAACTGGCAAGCTGTCTGGAATGAACTGGGAGCGTCGGCAAGGCTGCCGGACTTTTGGTTGTGGGTCTATCTCCTCTTCTCCGTCGCAAACCGTATGCTACCCAGCCCGGCCGATCGAGAAGCTTGGCGACCCGTCCTCATTTTCATGGGGCTTGTCGCACTTGCGCTCCTGCTGTCCGGCTGGAGACTCGAGTTGACCGAAAATGCACACGTCTTGTTCCGAGAGGCTGTCAATTTCCTGATCTATGCTATGACGCTGATTGTGGTCACCGATATCAGCGCCATGATTTTGGTGGCTGCGCTGGAGACGCTCGTGAGCGTGCTGAAACAGCAGCGCGTTGCCTACTGAACAGAGATCTCAAGAAATCAGGGGGTTACGCCGAGTGTCACGCTGCCCAAGTGGTTTCACATGATGGGGTTCCCGCCCTGCTGTGCCATTGCCCGCAGTGGCCTGCAGCGGCGTGAACGGCAGTCTTCCCCTGCCATGCGCCCGCTCTGTGCGATTGAGCGGCGTTTTGGGCGCTGGCTAACGGCACGCGCGCGAGCCGCAGCACAGAGCGAACGATGCGCTGGCAGCTACAGCGGCGTGTTGGGCGGCGAGCTGGGCGCCCGCCTTCCAGACCCGCGACGAGAAACGCCCGCGCCAGGCCTTGACACGCGGGCGGATCTAATTGACCAGCGGAATCTCGACGAAGATGCCGGGGTCGTCAAAGGGCTTTGAACCAGGCGTAACCACCACGTAGCCCGTCGTGCAGCGGCCTTCCACCTAATCAAAGGTGCACGTAGCGCCAGTGGCACGCCGGCTCTTCATAAAGCGAGTTGATGATCAAGTGGTCAATGGGGGTGCGGGCCATACCCGTATTTCCTCAGTCCGCCTGGGGCACCGATTAGCAGGCACACGTTTGGACAGATAGAGCATTTCGATGCCAAACGACCTCACCCTGAAGGTCCCTTGCCTTCAGGCCCTCGATCCCCCGGTCGTTCACGATCTTGACCACGATGCGCTTGTGCTCGCCCGCTGCAAAGCGATGGTTTCCGATGGAAACCGTCATCCACCGCTGACCGTCTCCGAACCCCACAGCGCACTATGAGCGCATCGCTTCCCTGATCCACTCCAGCATAGCAGCTTCTGGAACAGCCCCCTCGACCTTGATCCTGTCATTGATCACCGTGCGCGGCACGCCTTGCACCTGATAGAAGAGCGCCAGGTGGGGAAACTCGGTGATTTCGATCATATCTGCCTGCACTAGGTCGCTTTGCAACGCCATCTGATGGGCCAGGCGCACCGCCTGGGGACAATACGGACAGGTAGGCGCCACAAACACCTGGATGTGCAAGGGCTTGGTCAGTTCCGCCAGCAGCGCCCGACCCGCCTCGCTGAGGCCAGAGTCCCCGCGCGATACCATGAGGATATCCTCTATAAAAGGGGTGAACTCATAACCGGCCGGGATGCCATAGAAGCGGATGCCGAAATCCTTGGGCTGATCCCCGCCGCGCATCACCACGATGGCCGGGATGCGCCGAATCGTATAGCGATCAACCGCCTCGCGATCTTGGATGAAGTCAAATACTTCCAGCGAGATCTTGTCCGAAAGCTCCGCGACCTCTTCGGCAATTTCGCGCGTCTCGCGGCAGTACATGCATTCCATCGGCTGGGTGAAAACGACCAGCTTGACCGGCTGCTGCAACGCTTGAAACGCCTGGCGAAGCACACTCTTATCCTGTTCCTTCAACAATCCCATAGGCACACACCTCATTCGAGAGATCTCTCAGACCACCGAATAAGCGAAGCACATACCGCACAAGGGTCAATTGTCCTTCAGCACCACATGGTCATACTCTATCTCAAACCGCAGCTTGTGCTTGGCCTCTTCCTGGGCCAGGGCAAGCAACAGATCCCGCAAGCTTGGCTCTGGAGCCAGCTCGGCCAGCTGATTGTATAGGGCGAAGGCAGCCTTTTCCTTCTTCATCGCCACGATGAGCGCACCTTGATAATCCAAATCAGGGCCGGGTGTCACATCGACCAAGAAATCCGTGATGCGTAAATCGGCAAGCCTAGAAGCAGCTGGTTGTAATTGCTTGCCCGCCTTGACTGCCAACAGCTTGGCCTTGTGCCCGCGTTCCTCATCGGCAAACTGGAGGAAGATGTGCTCCATCCCAGGACGGACGGTCTTCTTGGCCAGGTCGGTGTAGAATTGGATCGACTCTTCCTCGCCACGGATGGCAAAGTCCAGAATACCCTCGACGGTTCTCAGATCTTCCACAGATGATATCTCCTTTCTCTCTATAGTGTTCTGAATGCATGAGATGTCCTTATGATACTCTTTCTTCGAGAAATCGGACAATCTTTGCCCTACTGTAGAGAGCTGCTCGGCAGAATCCTTTTTTCATCGCCGTAACGAGAGCGCGCTCCACGGAGATACGCGGTCAGTCGAAGTCGGTCGGCAGATCGGGGTGGCGATAGTGTTCGAACATGCGCGCCACCTGTGACGGGGTGACTCGACTCAGAGAAAGATCGGCGGGGATCTCGTCCTCGCGGAAGAAAGCGGCCTCACTGGTCTCGATACTATCAACAGCCTCCCCTCCGAGCAGCTCACATCGGAAGAAAATCTTGTAGATGTGGAACGGGCTGGGAGGCGCGTGCCCGTGCTTCCGGCGATCATAGAGGGCCAATACCTTTACCGCGCGGGTGCGATAGCCGGATTCTTCAAAGATCTCCCGCTCCACACTCTGGCTGGGCGTGTCACCGACATCTGCCCAGCCGCCGGGCAACGTCCACCGGTTGTGATCGGCGCGTTCGCGCACGAACAACATGGCGTCACCGCGAAATACCACTCCGCGCACATCAATTTTCGGGGTGACATAGCCGGGTTCATGCTGGAACAGAGCAGACACCTGCTCCACTGTCATGTTAACGGCCCCAGCCAACATCTCGTGCGCGATCCCCTGGATCGCTCGGTATCGTTCAATATCATAGGGATTAGCAGCGAAGACCAATCCGTTCTGCGCCAGGGCATTCAGGCGCATAGCCCAATCCAATACACGGGGGTCCATTCTCCTAGGAATTCTGCCTTTCTGTTGTGGACACTTTTCGCCGGAAACGTCTTGTCGAGTTGCCGATCAAGCGTAATGGCTCTTTCAATCGAGCACACTATTTCTACCATATCCCACCCATATTTGCCACCGAGCAGATTGGTCCATAACGCATCGGCGACTTTTCTGCGCGGAGCGAAGCCGCTAGCCCGCACTATTGTCTGCACCTCTTCGTAGGAGAGCGAGCAAAAAAACTTTCCTCAGTTGTCGCTCAGTGCGACGGCATGCTATACTGAAGGCGTACCTATCGGCTTGTTCTCCCCGAGAGAGGCATTAGGAGGAGAGGATGAAGGTCTTGGCGATGATTATGGCAGGTGGTGCCAGCGAAGCGCTGAGCGTGTTGACAGCCACGCGCTCCGAGCCAGCGATCCCATTTGGCGGCAAGTATCGCATCATCGACTTTGCCCTGTCCAACTGCGTCAATTCGGACATTTTCAACGTGGCACTGCTCACCCAGTACATGCCGCGTTCACTCAATGAGCATGTGGGCGTGGGCAAGCCGTGGGATCTCGACCGCTCCCAGGGGGGTGTACGTCTGCTACAACCCTACGTCTCGCGCGGCGGTCAAGCGAGCTGGCAACGCGGCACTGCCGATGCGGTGCGCTATCACCTCGACTTCATCGAAGAGCAGCGCGTGGACACTGTGCTCATCCTGGCAGGCGATCACGTCTATAAGATGGACTATCGCCCCATGCTGCGCTTTCACGAAGAACACAAGGCGGATGTGACGATCGCAGTGCGCCGCGTCAGTCCGTTTGAGGCCTACCGTTTTGGCATCGTCACGCTGGACGCCGAGGATCGCATAGTCTATTTCGAGGAGAAACCGCGCCGTCCGATCTCCAACCTCGCCTCGATGGGCATCTACGTCTTCCGCTATCCCATCTTGGTGGACTGCCTGACCGGAGACGAGGGCAGCGCGCGCCTGGACTTCGGGCGGGATGTGTTGCCGGCCCTCGTCAAGACGCACCGCGTGTTCGCCTATCCGTTTGAGGGGTACTGGGCCGACATCGGCACGCTGCAGGCCTACTGGGAGGCGAACATGGCCCTCTTGGGTGAAAGTCCCGCGCTCGACCTCTACGATCCGGATTGGGTGATCCACACGCGCAGCGAGGAACGCCCGCCTGCCAAGATCGGCCCACGCGCCCAGGTGGGCGGCAACCTGCTCTCCAACGGGTGCATCGTGGAGGGTGTCGTGGAGCGCTCCGTCATCTCGCCCGGGGTGTACATTTCCGAAGGCGCCACCGTGCGCGACTCGATCATCATGAACGACACCTGGGTAGGACCGGGTGCCGTCATCGATCGCGCCATCATCGACAAGGAGGTGCACATCCCCGAAGGCGCTGTAATCGGTGATGGAGACGACAACACACCCAACCAGGCACTGCCCCATGTCTTGAACACCGGGTTGACCGTCATCGGCAAGGGCGTCCATCTGCCACCTGGCATCCGTTTGGGGCGCAATGTGGTGGTGCAGCCTTTCCGACGCGAGACGGACTTCCCCACGCTGAGCATCGAGTCGGGCCAGACCATCTGATCTCCAAATGGTGATGTGACATAACCATGAGCGACACACTGAGACCGAAGTTACGCGCCGTGGATGTGCGACCCTTTCAGGATGGAGGGCGTTCCCTGTTGCTGGTGCGCGATCCGCTGCGGTTGAGCGACCTTACCATCGTCGTGTCGCAAGCGTTGGCGCCCCTGCTCGCTATGTTGGACGGCTCGCGTGCGGTGGACGAATTGCGCGCTGCCCTGCTTGTGCGCACCGGTCTGGATGTGCCCCAAGAGATCATCCAGCAGCTGCTCGAGCACCTCGACAACGCCTTGTTGTTGGACAACGAACGCTATGCACACTCCTATCGTCAGGCCGTGCAGCGCTATCGCACCGCGCCGGCGCGCGAGATGGCACTGGCAGGGGATGGCTACCCTGCCGAACCGAGCGAGTTGCGCCGCCTGCTGGACGGTTATCTGGCGGCGATAGGGGGAGACAGCACGTCCACCGCCACAAGCGGCACCGTCGTCGGCCTGATCAGCCCCCACATTGATTATCAGCGCGGCGGGCCGACGTATGCGCAAGTGTGGCGTGCCGCGGCAGCGGCGGTGCGCGCGGCTGAGTTGGTGATCCTCTTCGGCACTGACCATAACGGCTATCGCAGCTTGATCACGCCAACGCGACAAAACTATGCCACACCCTATGGCGTGTTGCCGACAGCACGCGAGGTGGTGGAGGCAGTGGCAGCGGCGATCGGAGAGGAAACGGCCTTCTGCGAGGAGATCAACCACCGTGGTGAACACTCGATCGAACTGGCAACGGTCTGGCTACATCATATGCGCGGCGGTGAACCATGTGCATTGGTGCCCATCCTGTGTGGCTCGTTTCAACACTTCATCGAGGAAGGGCGTTCACCGGCGGAGGATGCCACCCTGAACGCCGCTCTGGAAGCACTGCGCGCCACGATAGCGGGCCGCCGTGCATTGGTCGCCGCGGCGGCGGATTTGGCACATGTTGGACCCGCTTTCGGAGACCCTTTCCCAGTGGACTACGTGCGCTACCTACGCCTGCAAGCCGCGGACGAAATGCTCATCCAAACGATTCTGCGCGCCGATGCCGAGGCATTTTATCAGATGGTCGCGCGCGAGGGCAATCGGCGTAACATCTGCGGTGTGCCTCCTATTTATATGACCCTGCGCATGCTGGCCGAAGGCAGTGTCGGCGTCCTCACAGGGTATGAGCGCTGCCCGGCGGATGCACAGAACACATCTTTCGTATCCATCTGCGGAGTGGTGTTTCACAATGTGCCCATGCTTGGATAACACACTGCCCGTCCAGCATATCAGCGTCGATCAGGCGCTGGAACACATCCTGCGCTGTATCTCTCCGCTCGACAGCGAGACGGTGCCCATCACCGAGGCGCTGGATCGGGTGTTGATCGAGGATGTCATTTCACCGATTGATATTCCCCCCTTTGTCAACGCCGCGATGGACGGCTATGCGGTGCGCGCCGAGGACGTGGCGGGCGCCAGCCGTGCCGCTCCGGCGATGCTGCGCGTGATCGGCGAGGTGGCGGCGGGGAGCATACCCCAAGGGGAAGTCGTTGCCGGCACAACGATGCGCATCATGACCGGCGCACCCATGCCGAGAGGGAGCGACGCGGTGGTGCCCTTTGAGGACACGGACCAAGGGCGCGCGCAAGTGCGCATCTACGCCGCAGTCCAGAGCGGCGACAATGTGCGCCTGGCCGGCGAAGATATCCGCCAAGGGCAGGTGGTGCTCAGCGCGGGGCATGTGCTGCGACCGGCGGACATCGGTGTGCTGGCGGCGATGGGATATCCGAGGGTGCGTGTGTTTCGCCGCCCGCGCGTTGCCATCCTGGCCACCGGAGATGAGCTGGTGGACGTGAACGAACCGGTGACACCCGGCAAGATCCGCAACTCGAACGAGTACACGTCCATCGCGTTGGTACGCCGCTATGGCGGCATCCCGCTGCCACTGGGCATCGCCCGCGACACACCCGAGTCGCTGACCGAGAAGATCCACGCCGGACTGGATCAGGGAGCCGACCTATTTCTCACCTCGGCAGGGGTCTCGGTGGGCGATTTCGACGTGGTGAAGCACGTGCTTGCCGCCGAAGGCGAGATGATCTTCTGGCAGGTGGCTATCAAGCCGGGCAAGCCGCTGGCGTTCGGGCATGTGCGTGGTGTGCCGTTGTTGGGTCTGCCAGGCAACCCGGTCGCGGCGGTGGTGGCATTCGAGGTGTTTGCGCGGCCAGCCATCCTCAAGTTGGGCGGTCGCACGGACTGGCGCAAACCGTCGGTCATGGCGATTCTGGACGAGAACGTGTGCAATAGCGGACGGCGCCATTTTATGCGTGCGCGAGTGCGCCGCGAAACAGACGGCTATCACGTCACCACGCGCGGCAGCGGCGTGCAGGTACAGGGCTCCGGCATCCTCTCATCGCTCGTGTGGGCGAACGGGTTGGTGGTCGTGCCCGAGGACGTCACCCTCTTGCCGGCGGGCAGCACCGTCGAGGTGTGGATGCTCGACTGGCCCGAAGGGGTGTTTTAAGCCGCACGACCTGAGGCAAAAGTTATCATTTTATATATTGCTTTTTCAGATGAAATATGGTAATATTAAATTGCGGTGAGTTCAGGCGACCGCTCACTGGCTTGGGGACTGGAGTCGCCGGATATGACACAACGGCAGATCGGATGAGGCGGTCTCACCCGATCTGCCAATTTTTGGGACGGACATCTCTTCCCTGTGAGTTTAGTAGTATAAACATGTACAATAACGCAAGAAAGTCCTTCAAAGTAAAACATCGCTCCTTCATCTCCTCGCCTCACAGGGACACGATATGCGGATCTTGACAGGGGTGAAGAGATACACGGCCTTAGAGACCGCCAAGCCCCGCGTTGTAACCTCCCGCGGGTTCCAAACTTGCGGGAGGTTACATGCGCTGCTTACCCACATACGCACGCCCCGGCCCGCTGTCACAACGCGCGTGTCAGAATTTCCGTCATCTCCTCAGGCGTGAGGGGGATGGGATTGCCCTTCATGCTGCTCGCTGCAGCACCGCGCTCCACCACCTTAGGGATGTCCTCCTGAGTCAGGCCATAGGCGGAGAGGGGTTGGATCTGCAGTGCCCGGCACAACTCGTGCACCCAGGCGATGCCCTCGGCAGCGACCGCTTGGGAATTGCCGGTCAGGATGCGCGCGATCTCGTCGTAGCGGGGCAGGGCATAATGATCGGGCTGGCGGGCACGCAGCGCGCGGATATTGACCTCCATCACAAAGGGCAACAGGCGCGCACAGATGGCGCCATGGGGGGCCTGGAGCATCCCACCCAACGGCGCGGCAAAGCCGTGGACGGCGCCCAGACCGGCGTTCGCCAGCGCCAATCCCCCGAACAAGCTGACCAGCGCCATGTCCTCGCGCGCATCGGTATCGTCTCCGTGTTCATAGGCACGCCGCAGCGAGCGTGCCGCGCGTGCCATGCCGTCGCGCACCAGCGGGTCAATCATCGCATTCGCACGGCTGGACACATACGGCTCCAACACCTGGGTCAAGGCATCCAGGCCGGTGCTGGCGGTGACGGCCGGCGGCACGCTGTAGGTCAGCTCAGGATCCACAATCGCCACGCGCGGCAGCATCAGCGGGCTGCGCATGCTGACCTTGACACGATGGTGTGGCGAGATGAGCACCGCGTTGCGCGTCACTTCCGCCCCTGTGCCCGCTGTGGTGGCGATGGCGATCAACGGCGCCGCCGGCTCACGAATTGCCTGCCCCTTGCCGATGACCTCCAGGTAGTCAAACAGGTCGCCTGGATTGGTGAGCAGCGCGGCGATCGCCTTGCTGGCGTCGATGGCGCTGCCGCCCCCGATGCCGATCACCAGATCACAACCGGCCTCTCGGGCACGCTGCACACCTTGTAGTACCAGGTCAGTGGTGGGTTCGTACGATACGGAGAAAAGGGTAGCGGTCACCGTGTGTTCCCGGAGCAAGTCCACCAGGGGATGGGTGAGTGCGGCGCTCAGGCCGGTGACGAGCAGCGCATGCCGCCCCATCCCCGCCGCAATCGGGCCCGCCTGGCGAAAGGTGCCCCGTCCGAAGAGGATGCGCCCTGCTGTCGCAAATTCAAAGGTTATCACGCTCTCATCCCCATCCCGAATCATCCGGATAGATGTTGGTGTATTTGATGCTGCTGCGCGGCTCGGCCATCATATCGGCAACTGCGTCACGCCACACTTTGTAATGGGTGGTTTCCTTGTGGCGTGCCGGGTCTTCGGGCGTGCGGTAAACCTCCACCAAGATAAAACGTGTGGGATCCTCGGTGGACTGGATGACATCGAAGCGGGCGATGCCGGGTTCCCGGACACTCTGGCGCGCGTTTTGGATGGTCGCTTCCTTGAACGCCTCGACGTATTCTGGCTTGACGTGCACATGCACATGGACAATGTTCATAGTGAACCTCCCTAACATATAGCGACTAGGCGATGAATCGCTTCGCGAAGTGCCAGCACATAATCCACTTGCATGGCTTCGCTATTTGCTGAGCACCACTTTCGCCCCGCTTTTGACGCTGCGGAACAGAGTAGCGTCGCCGACCACGCGCCCGACGATGTTGACCGGGCTGTAGGCGCGGGGACGGTCGTCGGTGCTGACCGGCGTAGGACCGAAGAAGATGCAAAAGGCATGACCGACCGGCCAATACCCCAACTCGCCCACCGCCACCTCCTCACGCGCATCCGGCGCCTGGTCGGCCTTGACAGGGATCTCGAAGTAGATTTCATCTCCCCAGCGGTTGGCGCGCCCCTCGATGGGCAGGGCATCCCATATCAGCTGGGCGGTAGGACTGTCGTTCAGTTCGGCGGACAAGGAGACACTTCCTGCGGTGATGGTGATTCGACTCATCGGAATCTACCCCCTCATTCAAGCGAATGGATTAACACTCGCCGCGATTATACCACGGTTTACGCCATGTGGGGATAATCCTGCGCTCCAACCGAGCTGCGCCTGCCAGAGAGCGGTGTTTAAGATTGCAAATTGGGGAGCACGAAACGCACAGCTCGCTTTGACGCATTCTCTCACAGATTGGGAATCTGCGAGAGGATGCGTGCCACCGCTAAGCGCATCCGCCAAACAGCTTACGCGATGTTGCGCATCCCCGAAGTTGTGGTATAATGGGGCTATGACTACTTATACACGAGCACAATCGACTGGTGCGTCGTTGCCCACACGGAGGCCCCCTTCTATACCTTTTCTGTTCATCGTCTTCACACTGGTATTGGGTTTCCTGATCGGCGGGGCCTATCTGGGTTATTTCTTCTACATCGCCGTCCGAGATGCGGTGGCGTATGCAGACTTGCCGGTGCTGCCCTACGTGGACCTGACGTTGCCGGTGCTCAATCCGGTGGCGCAGATCTACCCCAATCCACGCGCCGCCAACAACCCTGAGGCAAGCACCGGGCTGACGGGCGAGGCACTGCCCAATTGGGAGGAGGCGGAACGGGTCAATATCCTGCTGTTGGGGGTGGACAAGCGCCCCGACGAGTCGATCTCACGCACCGACACTATGATCTTGCTCAGCGTAGATCCGGCAACCGCCCGGGCGAGCATGCTGTCGATCCCGCGTGACCTGTGGGTGACCATTCCGGGCTATGGGGAGAACCGGGTGAACATGTCTTACTATTTTGGAGAAAAAGACAAGTACCCGGGCGGAGGGCCAGCTCTGGCAATGCGGACGGTGCAGTATAACTTGGGCGTGCCGGTGCACTTCTACGTACGCGTAGACTTCGACGGTTTCCGGCGCATCATCGACACGTTGGGTGGCATTGACATCAATGTGCCGGAGACGATCGACGACCCCAAGTATCCCGACATGAATTATGGCTATGAGCCGTTCTACATCGAGGCGGGCCCCCAGCATATGGACGGGGACACAGCGCTTAAGTATGCACGCACGCGCGCCACACGCGGCGCTGATTTCGACCGAGCGCGACGCCAGCAACAAGTGCTTCTGGCCATCCGCGAACGGGCGTTGGCGCTTGACGTCATCCCCAAAATCCCTGAGCTCTGGGTGACCATGGCCGGCACCGTCCAAACCGATCTGCAGTTGATCGATATTCTGGAGCTGGCCAAGCTGGCAGATCGCATCTCCGGCGATCGCATCGAAACCGCGGTCATTGATCACACGATGACAGTCGATTATCGCACCGATACTGGCGCGCGAGTTCTGTTGCCGGTGCGCGAGCGCATCCGTCCGCTCATCGAGCGCCTGTTCGGCAGCTCGCGACCAGCCGTGGCGCCCACACCCACGCCCGACCCGGCGGTGCTGGCACGTGCCCGTGAAGAAGCAGCGCGTGAGGCACAACGTCGGGCAGAAGTGGCTGCCACATTGCAACAGGAAGGTGCCAGAGTGGTAGTGCAGAACGGCACGCCCCAGGCCGGCTTTGAGCTCGAAGTTGCCGAATACCTGCGGCAACAAGGATTCAATGTGCTGCAGTTCGGCCCGGCCGACCGCAGCGATTATCCGCGCACTGTGATTGTGGACTACACGGGCAAGCCCTACACCCTTCAGGTGCTCATCGAGCTCTTCAACGTGGCCAACGAAAACGTGCGCCGCAGCCCCAATCTTAAAAGCGAGGTGGATGTGCGCGTGATCGTCGGCGCCGATTTCCGCCTGCCGGAGGCGCGTTCAGCGCAGCCGATCCACGTGGATGCCTTCATTCAGCCGAACAGCCCATAAGAGTGCGCGGACGGCTTATGCTGGCGGTGGGAATTGATTTAATCGAGATCGGCCGGGTGGAACGGGCGTTGCGACGTCACGGGGAGCGTTTTCTCAGGCGGGTGTATACCGAACGCGAGCTCGCCTATACCCAAGGGCGCGCTGCTGCCTTGGCAACACGTTGGGCAGCCAAAGAAGCTGCCGCCAAGGCATTCGGCACCGGGATCGGCACTGTTCGCTTCAACGAAATCGAAATCCTATGTGATGAATGTGGGAAACCAGAATTGCAGCTTCACGGTCAGGCGGCTCAATTGGCGGCGCAGCGTCGTTGGAAGCACGTCGCGGTCAGCCTGTCGCATGCGGGAGACTATGCCATAGCATGCGTAGTGGTGCAAGGATGATCCCGCCAAGCGTTGCTAAACCCCTCGCTCGCTAGAAGAGCGGGCAGAACATGGTATGGTTCCGTAACCAAGGATAACAAGAAGAGAAGGGCACAGGAAGACAGTAAGGACGAGAGCACAGTTCAAAGTGACTTCTACATTGGAAAAGGAGCGCAAAACCCCATGACCGAGACCAAAGAGACCGCCAACATAGAATCTGGGGCAAATCCTCTGGAAGGGATCTTGCTCCGTCTGTGTGTGTCGGCGGGATTGCTGGCATTGGCATTGGCGTTGGCATCCCGGTTTGGTTCGTAGCTCTCAAATCAAGAGGCTTCAAAAGCTCGGCGTAGCGGGTTCATAACCCGTTTCTCTTCGAAGAGGGGTTAGGGTGATAAGACATGCTTCTTAAAATCCTCCTCCCTCAATTTTCACAGGGGGTTTTTGTGGCATGCGGTGACGTGGCCATGTCCCCTCTATGCTTCGTTCCTCGCTTCCGCCGTTCCATCTGATCCGCACTCTGATCCGAGCCGCGACTGTGGGGAGCGGTTAACGGGCCGCTTGCTCACGCGCGCGGCTCGGTTCAATGTATCCGCGCCGCGACCGTGAGGGAGCGGTTAACGGGCCGCTTGCTCACGCGCGCGGCTCGGTTCAATGTATCCGAGCCGCGACTGTCAGGGAGCGGATGCTCTTCCATTGCGGGTACGCAGGGGTTCTTTTCCACTCCTCCGGCCTCTCTGCGGTGACACGCGCCCCTCTTTTCACAATCAGATCGTAATGCTATAATACCTTATCTCATCAGAGCGAGACAGACCATCAATCGAGCGTGACAGCATTGAGCTTTGAACTTGTGAAAGAGGATACGCGGTGCGCAGCACGCGCCGGTATCATCCACACCCCGCACGGCGATATTCCCACACCCGTGTTTGCGCCGGTAGGCACTCAGGCCACAGTCAAGACTATGACTCCGCGCGATCTGCGCGCGCTGGGTGCTACGTTGATCCTGAGCAACACCTATCACCTCTACTTGCGTCCCGGCGCTGAGCTGATCGCCCGGCTGGGTGGCCTGCACCGCTTTATGGGGTGGGATGGCCCCATCCTGACCGACTCGGGCGGCTATCAAGTGTTCAGCTTACAGGCGTTGCGGCGTGTGGATGACCAAGGGGTGGTCTTCCGTTCCCACATCGACGGCTCCACCCACCTCTTCACGCCGGAGAAGGTGATCGCCATCCAGGAACAGCTGGGCGCCGACATCATCATGCCGCTGGATGAGTGCACCATCCCACACGATTACGCCTACAACGTGCAAGCTCTGGCGCGCACGCACCGCTGGGCAGAACGCTCCGTGGCAGCCAAGCGACGTACCGATCAGGCGCTCTATGGCATTGTGCAGGGGGGCGTCTTCCAGGACTTGCGCATCCAGAGCGCCCAATTTCTCCGCGCGCTCGACCTGCCGGGCTACGCCATCGGAGGCCTCAGCGTGGGAGAGACCAAGGCGGAGATGCATCAGGTGCTGGAGTGGCTGCATCCCGAGCTGCCACGCGAGCGACCGCGCTACCTGATGGGGGTGGGCAGCCCGGAAGACCTGTTCGAATGTGTGGCACGCGGCATAGACCAGTTCGATTGCGTGTTGCCGACGCGGATGGCGCGCAACGGGGCGGTGCTGACACGTTGCGGACGGCTCAACCTGCGCAACGCCCAGTATGCTGCTGATCCCATGCCTATTGAGGAAGGTTGCACCTGCTACACCTGTAGCTCCTTCAGCCGCGCCTACCTGCGCCACCTCATCATGGCCGACGAGATCACAGGCTTATACCTGACCACACTGCACAACCTGCATTTTATGCTCGACCTGATGCGGCGCATCCGCCAATCTATCCTGGATGGCACCTTTATGGAGTTCAAACGCGCATTTCTGGCAGACTATCGCACCGTTGGAAATGCTCAAGACACAGCGCAAGCGCTGCCAGAATGTCACGCAAACGGCGAACATCATCCTGAGGAGGTCGCTTCATGTCGCTGATCCAAGCGTTCATCCTAGGCCTTCTGCAGGGTGTTACAGAATACATACCGGTCTCCAGCTCGGCCCATCTGGTGTTGTTCCCCTGGCTGGTGGGTTGGGCGGAACCCCCGTTCACGTTCGACGTGTTGGTACAGTGGGGCACGCTGGTGGGTGTGATCGTCTATTTTGGGCACGACCTGTGGGCGATCGTGCGCGCTGTGCTGCAAGGGCTTCTCCAAAGGCGACCATTCGCCAGCTTCGAAGCGCGGTTGGGTTGGTATCTCATCGTCGCCACGATCCCGGCGGTGGTCTTCGGTTTCTGGCTCAAGCAGGCATTCGAGGTGACCTACGGCCAGCCCCCGGTCGCAGCAGCCCTCCTATTAGGCACCGCGCTGATGTTGGTGTTGGCAGAGTATCGCGGCCAACAGCGGCGCCGCCTGGAGCACATGAACTGGTGGGATGCCCTGGATGTGGGATTGTGGCAGGTGGCTGCCCTGCTACCCGGCATCAGTCGCAGCGGCGCCACCATCAGCGGGGCAATGCTGCGCGACTTGGAGCGCCGCGCGGCAGCACGTTTCAGCTTTATGCTCTCCATCCCCGCGTTGCTGGGCGCCGGTTTGGTCGCGACGGCGGACTTGCTCCGATCCGGATCACTCAGCCACGAGCTCCCGCCTCTAGCGGTGGGGTTCGGCGTGGCAGCAGTGAGCGGCTACCTGTGCATTCGATGGCTGTTGCGCTACCTGCAGGGGCATCGCTTGACCGTTTTTGCTGCCTATTGCGCGCTCCTGGGCATTGGCTGCCTGATAGTCGCGTTGCTGCGAGGTGGATGAGATGACCCGTCGTAAAAACGCCGGTCGCCCGTATTGGGTGCGCATTTTGGCAGCATGGGGTATTGTGGCACTGTGGAGCTTTGCGCTCGCTCTGGTGCTGTGGAACGCGGCGCGGATGTATCCCGGCGACCGCTGGCTGCCGGTGCGCGCGGGTAACTATTTCGCACCATGGTTGATGATCGGGGCGCTTGTCGCGCTCGCTATCGCCACCTTGGGGCGTCGGCGCTGGCTCTGGCGCGTGTTCTTGGGCTTGTGCCTGATCTTCGTGGTGCGCTTTTGGCCTGTGTTGCTTCCTCACCTGGACGGAAATAGCGCCGCAGCTAACGCTTCGACAGCTCCACTGCGCGTGATGACCTTCAACGTGCACTACGCCAATGAGGAGGTGGCCAGCGTCGCTCATCTGATTCACACCGAGGCGCCCGACCTGATCGCGTTCCAAGAGTTCACCCATCCCTTTGCCGGGAGGCTGATCGCCAAGCTGGCCACTGCATATCCTTATGCGCTGTTGGATCATACCGAGTGGCCACGCTTAGGCCTGATCAGCCGCTATCCACTCACGGCGCTGCCCACACCGTCGGATGCGTGGCGCACGCAAGTGGCGCGTTGGGCGACGCCGGAGGGGGAGGTCATCGTCTGGAATGTACATTCATCACCGTCGGTGAGTCAGCGCGGCTGGGAACGCCAGAGGCAGACGTTCCTCGCCATTGCGCGCGAGGTGAAGGCGACTTCGCAGCCAGTTATCGTGCTGGGCGATTTCAACACCACCGAGCAGGCGCAAAACTATCAGTTGCTGGCAGAACATCTGACGGATGTGCATCGCGCGGTGGGTTGGGGCTTCGGCTTCACCTTCCCGGGCCGCTGGCGTGACCCATGGCCGCTCCCCATGCACAAAGTGCCGTTGATCCCACTCCTGCGCATTGACCACATCTTCGTCAGTCGGCACTGGTTGCCTCAGGAGATCCACGTGTTGCCAGAGGGGCCCGGCTCGGATCACCTGCCGGTCGTCTCCACCTTACGCCGCGCGTTGTAGAGTGGCGCCGTTGAGGACGTCACGCCACGCCCAGGAAACGGGCGACGGCTTCCGCCACCTCGGAGGGCTTCTCGATCATCACCATATGGCCGGCGCCGCGGATGGCGACCAGCTGGGCATTGGGAATACGTTGGCTCAAGCCACAGCTTTCTTCCGGCGCGATCATGCGGTCTTCACTGCCGCAGATGACCAATGTCGGTATGGCGATGTTGCCCACCACATCGGAGCAATCGAACTGTGCGCACGCCAGGTAATCCGCATATAGGACAGAAGGCGCCACCGTGCGCAGCAGCTGGCGGCCACGCAGGCGCATCTGCTGACTTGCCTGGGGAGCGTACATCCGCTGGCAGATCAGGTCAAGCGCTTTCTCGAAACCATCTTGGCCTGTCTGAGGGTTCAGGTATTCCAAGATGTCCGGTTGCACGCGCAAGCGCGCGGCGCTGCCCAGGATGATTGCCTTTTCAAGCCATCCCGGTCGGCGCAGGGCCAGCAGCTGCACGATCGCGCCGCCCATCGAATGGCCTAGTACCGCGGCGCGCGGCAATCCGAGGGCCAACACGAAAAGGTGCACCGTGTCCGCATACGCCTGCAATGTGGTACGCGCGTGTCCGCCGGAGCGCCCGTGGGCGGGCAAGTCCAGCGCATACACATTGGTGCTGGGAAGACGGCGCAGATCGGCAGGCCAGTGGATGTGGCTGCCGCCCGCCCCATGCACCAACACCAGGTTGTGCCGACCTGTGATGTCCCCTGTATAGAGCGCATAGAAGAGCGTCTCGCCGGCAACTTTTATCGGGGGCATAAACGATCCTCCACGTGTTCAACGAGGTAATTGGGGCGGGGTAAAGGCATGAGGGAACAGTTCGCCCAACGTGGTGATGTGGTGATCACCTTCCAAATTGGCAATGACCAAGGTGAGGTCGGGGGCAAATTCCATCATCACCTGCCGGCAGACGCCACACGGCGGGATGCCGTTCTGCGTGACAATGGCAATCGCCACGAATTCGCGCTCGCCCTCGGACACCGCCTTGAAGATGGCGGTGCGCTCGGCGCACACCGACGGCGAGAAAGCCACATTTTCGATGTTGCAGCCGGTATAGATGCGTCCCGAAGCGGTCAGCAAGGCAGCACCCACCTTGAAGCGAGAATAAGGTGCGTAGGCATGCTCGCGTGCTTGCAGAGCCAGGTCGATCAGCTGCGCATAGTTCATCCGGCAATGCTCTGGCTTTCTGAGGGCAATGATGAGGCCGGGGGTGCTTTGGGAGAGAGGACGTTCCCATCGCCACACGAGATCATTGAACCCTCCGTGTCATCCGCGGGCAGCCGCTTCACACGCACCTTTTTGATGCGGCGTCCCGTGACGGCAAGCACGGTGAGCTCCAAGTCGCCGAAGCACACCTGATCACCTGTCACGGCGACACGCCCCAGGCAGCTGTAGATCAGCCCACCCACCGTGTCACTCACGTCTGTGGGCAGCTCAGCGTGCAGCGCTTCGTTGATGTCGTCCAGGTCGGTGCGCCCTTCGCAGATCACCTCATCCGAGCTGACGATGACCAGCGAGGGTTCTTCCGCGTCGTATTCATCTTGAATTTCGCCCACGATCTCTTCGAGGATGTCCTCGATGGTGACCAGACCCGCCACACCGCCGTATTCGTCCACGACGATGGCGATGTGTACCTTGCGCCGCTGCAACTCCTGAAGCAGCTCATCCACCGGCTTGGTCTCCGGGACGAAGTAAGGTTCACGCAGGATATCACGCAGGTGCAACGTCTCAAAATGCGGCCAGCATTTTAATATATCCTTGGCATAAAGGATGCCCACAATGTTGTCGATCGTCTCGTCGTAGACCGGGATGCGCGAGTGCCCAACCTCCACAATCACGCGCAGCGCTTCCTCGATGCGCGTGTTGACCTCCAGCGCGACCATATCGATGCGCGGCACCATCACCTCGCGCGCCAGCGTGTCGCCCAGCTCGAAGATGGAGTAGATCATCTCCCGCTCTTCTTCTTCAATGATGCCACCCTCCTCACCGGCGTCCACCAAGGTTTTGATCTGTTCTTCGGTGACCGTCGGAAAGCTGGCGCCCATGACCGCAGTGGGGGTGCCAGTCAGCCAAGCATTCAGGGCGGCCGCCACGCGCGCGATCGGTGTTGCGATGAATGCCACCAACGTCATCGGATAGACCGCCAGTGTGGCCACCGCTTCCGGATAACGCGTCGCGATAGCGCGCGGCATCAGCTCGCCCAGCAGCACCATCACCAGCATCAGCAACAGCGCGATCAAGCCGATCGCTACGGACTGATGGGTGACGGCAGACCAGCCCGGTGCAAGCCATGCGAGCTGCCCGGCCAGGGGCGCACTGTACTGCACGATGGCCAGCGCCACGGCCAGAAAGCTCAGTGATTTGGTGGCCAGCTGCGTGGCAGCTGAAAGATGGAGCGTATTGTGCGCCAGGCGTTCGATCAAACGTGCCGCATAGTGCCCTTCTTCTGCCAGCAAGCTCAGGCGCGCTTTGTCCATCGCGGCGATCGCGACCTCGGCAGCGACAAAGAGAGCATGCAACAAGACCAACAGAAGAAAGAGCACCAGCGACGCAATCACATCCGATCCCACTTTACGAACCTCTTCCTTCCGCGGCACCCGATTGTCGCATCACAACGGTTTCTACCCCGTTGCTCGGTCGGATAATGCTGCCCGGAGGGTAGTAGCCGCGCGGGGATGTCAGCGCATACACCCGACAATCGGGTGCTAATAAGGTGCCCGGATTGGTCACCGTATTGCAGCCGGTCTGTACCCGGTCGCCCAGGATCGCTCCCAGCTTGCGCATGCCGGTGTCCAGCACTTCCTCGCCGAAGCGCACGCGCACATTGGAGCCGTCCAACTTTAGATTGGCCAGCCGCGTGCCGGCGCCCAGGTTAACGTGATTGCCCACAATGCTATCCCCCAGATAGGCGAAGTGCGCCGCGTGGGCGTTGTCCAGCATAATGGTGTCCTTGATCTCGGTGGCATGGCCAATCACACAGTTATCACCCACCAGGACACGCTCCCGCACATAGGCTCCGTGGCGCACCTGGGTGTTGCGCCCGATGTACGCTGGGCCCTTGATGAGCGCACCCGGTTCCACCACCGAGCCAGCGCCGATGAAGATGCACTCTCCGACGATGTAGGCGCCCGGCATCACCTCACCTTGGATTTCCGGCTTGATGATGTGCTCCAAATATTCTTTGAGCAGCTTCAACGCATCCCAGACGTAGATGACACGCAGGTCAGCGAACAACTCACGATGGATATAACGCGATAGATCGAAGAAATCCTCTGGCTTGAGCATAGGTGAATGTTACACCTCCCCCATTTGGGCGCGACGTTTGAGAGCAGCTTCCGCCTCGACCAGGTGTTCCGGTGTGTTGATGCCGAGCGCTTCAAGGGGATCGCGAGCGAGCATATCGCGCACCGCATGCCCTTCCGCAACGGCGATCGCCACCAAATCGGTGAGAAAGTACTCCCCCGCATCTCCCTTGTCGGGATGCAAGGGGAGCTTCGGTAAATGTTGCCACAACCATTCGGCATCAAAGCAATAAACACCCGGGTTGAGCTCCGGAATGGCGAGCTGCTCGGGCGTGCATTCCGCCTCCTCAACGATCGCTTGCACTCGTCCCGATACATCTCGGATGATGCGTCCAAACCCGCGTGACACGGTGTCACGCACCACCAGCATGGCAAGTGGCCCCTCGCTGCTGCGGTACAGTTGATAAAGTGCACGCAGCGTCTCCGCGCGCAGCAGCGGCATGTCCCCGTATAGCACCAACACCGTGTTGCAATCACCCACTGCAGCACGCGCCTGCAACACGGCATGCCCGGTGCCGAGGCGTTCCCTTTGCTCGGCGAAGAGAACCCCATCACCGAGCGCGGCGCGCACCTGATCACCTTTGTGCCCCACCACAACCACCAAACGTTCCGGGCGGAGCACGCGCGCCGCATCCAGCACATAGGCGATCATCGGCCGTCCCAGCAGCGGGTGTAATACCTTGGGTCGGTCAGAGCGCATGCGTTTGCCCTGACCGGCTGCCAGGATCACCACCGCCAGTCCCCGCTCAGCCACCGTCGCTCTCCTGCATGGCAAGCCCTACTTGCTTCATCACCCAGTGCGTGATCTCAGCCAAACGTTTGTCTGAACGCGCCTCGAAGCGCAGCACCAGAGCGGGCTGTGTGTTCGAGGCGCGCACCGTACCCCAACCATCGCCAAAGTCAATGCGCACACCGTCTAACTCATCCACCGGCCAAGTGCGCACAAAATGGTCACGCACGCGAGCCACTACCTCCTTCTTGGCGGAGTCCGAGCAGGCAATCCGCAGCGGCGGTGAGGAACGATAGGCCGGCAGCGCACGCACCATTTCGGAGAGGGGTGTAGTGTCCCGGGAGAGGAGGCTGAGCAGTCGCAGCGCGCCCAGGATAGCGTCGTCGAAGCGAAAGTCCGGCAAGTGGAAGAACAGGTGACCCGATAGCTCGCCACCTAACGCGGCTGCATGGTCCAGAACGGCGGCATGGACATAGGCATAGCCGGTGGGTGTGACGATCGGCTCACCGCCATGGGCGAGCACATCGTCGTAGAGGGCGCGGGTGCAAAGCGCTTCGAACACGATGCGCGCTCCAGGCTGTTGGCGCAGCACGTCGCGCGCTAACCACATCATAATTTGATCGCCCAAGATCCGTGTTCCCTGTTCATCCACGACCACCAACCGATCGCCATCTCCGTCAAACGCCAAGCCGATCTCCGCCGCCTCGCGGCGTACCATCGCGGCTAACGCATCCACCGCATCGGGTGCGGTCGGGTCGGGATCGCGGTGGGGGAAATGCCCGTCCGGAATGCAGTTGATCTCCACCACCTGGCAGCCCAATGCGCGCAAAAGTGGGGCGACCAGCGGCCCGTTCGTGCCATCGCCTCCATCCAGCACCACCTTGAGCGCGCGACGCACATCGGTATAACGGCGCACGCGCTCCAGATAGGTCGGTATCACGTCCATCCAGGTCAGGAACACATCCGCATCAGGCGGCGGTGCAGGAGGAGGCGATGAACGAGCTGCCAGGGCAATGATCTCTCGCAATTCATGAACGTCCAGGGTACGTTCCCGGCGCAGCTTGAGGCCATTGTACTCCGGTGGGTTATGGCTCGCTGTCACCATGACGCCGGCGGCGGGGCCATAGAGATCGGTGGCAAAGTTGTGCACCGGCGTCGGCACCAAGCCTATATCGATCACGCGCACACCGGAGTGAAGCAATGCAGATCTCAGCGTGGCACGGATGCGTGGAGAGCTCAGCCGCGCATCCCGTGCGAGGACGACCGTCCTCTCGCCCAAACGGGCAAAATAAGTACCCGCCGCATAGCCGAGCCGGGCGACCACCTCATCGGGCAGGTCTCGGTCTGCCAGTCCGCGGAAGCTATATCCACGCAAGAGATGCGGGTTGATGATAGGCTTGTCAGATGAATCGCTATCAGACATCGAGTTTGGTGATCGTCCCCTGGCGATTGCACCGCATCCACCATAGACTGAAATCGGCAGCGCACCTTACCCTGCTAGCGGCAGCGCCAGGTGACTATCATACCTACTTTATTTTAACATGTCGGGCATCTTCGTGCAAGGAAAGTTTCGAGGGCGGGAAAGGTGTTCCAGCCATCCATCGAATGCCCGCTTGACATCCTTTAAGAGGATGGTATAATTTCGTTTCAATTAGACGTAGATGATAGAGTGCGGCAGGATTTTCTGCCAAGCAAGATGGATGTCTTCCCGATCCTATAGCTTCTAGTGCGCATTGGGTATCAGTTGCATTTAATCGCTTTTGGAGTCTTCAGAAAGGACATAATGGCATATCCCGGGTGCAACCTCATATGGATGGGCAATATATTTGGATTGACCGGGGCTGCCGATCACCGCAGTGAAAGGGGGGATGATCATCGATAGGTGCTTGCTTTTTCACGCTGCTTGACCCTTAAAGTAAGGAACATCTTGTATCGAGCTCACGCATAAGGAGGAGGACACCATGAAGAAGTGGTTTGTTCTGTTGCTGGTCATTGCATTGGTAGTGACGCTCTTTCCGATCGGGGCATTAGCTGCGCCACCGGCCCAGGAGGCGGAGGTCAAGATCGAGGGCAAGATCTACACTGTTGGGCCGCGGGAGACACTCTCCTTGATCGCCGCACGCGATTTTGGCAATGTGCTGGCCTATCCCGCGATTGTGTATTACAACAACTTCGCCGCACAAACCAACCCACAGCTCACCAAGATCACCGACCCCAATGCCCTAAAAGAGGGTGATGTCATCCTCATCCCCACTGCGGACCTGGTGCAGGCATATCTGAAGGGCGAGCGTATCGGTCCTGCCAAGGGAGATGCGCCGCCCGATGACCCGTGGGGTGTGGTCACCGTCGCTCCAGGCGAGCCGGTGCGCATTGGTTTTGCCGCGGCACTGAGCGGTGCCGGTGTGGATGTGTTGGGCCTGGACGAGAAGCGTGGAGCGGAGCTCGCTGTAGCGGATCGTCCTACATTGGCCGGTCATCCTGTGGAGCTGGTGGTGGAGGATGACCTGTGCTCCGGCGAAGGTGGCACAGCAGTGGCCAACAAGTTCGTAGCCGATCCCACCATCGTCGCAGTGGTCGGCAACATGTGCTCCAGCTCCTCGATTCCGGCCTCGGACATCTATGAGCGTGCCGGTTACACAATGGTTTCGCCCAGCTCGACCGCCGTGGCGTTCACCGCGCGCGGTCTGCGTGCCGCCAACCGTGTGTGCTGGAGTGATGCCATTCAGGGACCTGCAGCCGCCAAGTTCGTATATGAGAAACTGGGCATTCGGAAGGTAGCCACGATCCACGATGGCAGCCCTTACGGCGAAGGTCTGGTGAATGCCTTTGCGGAAGCGTTCAAGGCGATAGGTGGCGAAGTGGTTGCTCAAGAAGCAGTCTCGGTGGGCGACACTGATATGCGCCCGGTGTTGACCAAGATCGGCGTGAACAAACCGGAGTTGATCTACTTCGGCGGTTTCGTGGCCGAGGGCGCCTTCCTGGCCAGCCAGCGCGCGGATGTCGGTATGGAAAACGTCATCTTCATGGGAGCCGACGGCATCAAGGCGGAGGATTTCATCAAGTCCGCCGGTGCAGCAGCTGAAGGGGTGTACGCGAGCGCAGCGGATTTGGCCACCGCCGGACCGGGCGTCAATACCTTTATGGCCAAGTACGAAGCTACTTACGGCGAGAAGCCGCCAGCGCCTTTCCACCTGCACGCCTATGACGCCGTCAACGTGATCATGGATGCCATCTACCACTCGGCTGTCCAGGGACCGGATGGCACCCTGTGGATCGGGCGTGAGGCGCTCAATCGCGCCGTCCGCGCCACGACCGGTTATCAGGGTCTGTCCGGCGTGATCACCTGCCAGCCCAACGGCGACTGCGGCACCGGAACAGTGGCAATCTCTAAGGTGGTGAACGGCCAGTGGGCACCCGCGGAATAGCGGGTGATACTCACAAAGTAGGACGATGGGGGTTTCTCCTCATCTTGCTTCACGATAGAACTCGGATGGGATAGGGGCGGCTGGATGCGTCGCCCCTATCGGAATGTCTTAATCCGATCCTTCAGGGATATTTGGAGCGTGTTCGTATGGCAGTAGTCTCTCGGGGGGCACGAGTCAGCCGGGCACCAGCGGTGAGGGTCTCGCTCAACCGCATTGCGCTTTGGGTGGTGGGATTAGGAGTGACCGCGCTGGTGGTGTGGCGCATCGCGGGTACGGCAGCACAAGGATTATACGGTCCCGACGTATGGCTGATGCAAACCCTCAACGGCCTGGTGCAAGGTTCGATGTATGCCCTGGTCGCGCTGGGATACACGATGGTCTACGGCATCCTGCTGATGATCAACTTTGCCCATGGTGAAATCTTCATGATCGGGGCGATGGCAGGTTACTTCGTGCTGAACGGCTTTCATCAGTCCGGTTTCCTGGCCTCCAACCCCTTACCGGCCTTGTTGATCACCTTCATCGTCGGTATGGGGATACCCCCGGTCGTGGGCATTTTGTTGGAGCGCATCGCCTATCGGCCGTTGCGCCGCGCGCCGCGCCTGGTGCCCCTGATCTGCGCTATCGGCGCTTCTTTCTTCTTACAGCAAGCCGTGCGGCTGCTGTTTGGCATTCGTACGAAGGTCTATCCCACTGTCGCGGTGCTCTCCGGCTCATGGGCGGTCAGTGTGGGTGAACGGGAGCTGCGCATTCAACATATGAGCGTTCTCATTATCATCATCACTGTTATCCTGATGGTGGCACTTTATCTGTTGGTGCGCAAGACCAAGATCGGCAAGGCCATGCGTGCGGTGGCAGAGGACAAAGAGACCGCCGCCTTGATGGGCATTGACGTGGACTGGGTGATCATGATCACCTTCGCCATCGGATCGGCACTCGCCGGCGCCGCGGGCGTGATGTGGGGGTTGTGGTATAAGCAGGTGATCCACACGGTGGGTTTCATTCCGGGCATCAAAGCGTTCACGGCGGCCGTGTTGGGCGGCATCGGCAATATTCCCGGCGCCATGATGGGGGGACTGTTCCTCGGCTTCGTGGAAGCGATCGCTCCCACCGCCTTGGACATCAGCACGCAGCTCAAAGACGTGATTTCGTTCGGCCTGCTGGTGATCGTGCTGATCTTCCGACCTTCCGGCATCTTGGGTGAAGTGCTGTCCGGCAAGAAGGCCTAGGAGGATTGCGCGCGTGAATCCGTTATCCGTCATCCGTGCTGGAGTACGCAACGGCCTCATCCTCGGCGTGGTCGCTGTTTTCATCGTGCTGATCGGTATGGTGCAGACCTTCGCCAAACGCTACCTGGTCGGCGACCTTACGCTCTCGATGGTGATCTTGCTGGCCTTCGGCTTGGCGGCCGGTGCATTGGCGGCGCGCCAAGTGGCCAAGAGCTCCCCACAACTAGGACATAAGGCGCTGGCCGCCGGGATCGCCGGCCTGATCACTGGCATTATGTTGGCTGTTTTGTTGCTTGTGGTCAGCCAAGTGGCATTGCGCGATGTGCTGGTCAATGCCACGCCGGAGATGGTCGCCGCGCTGTCCTTGGGACTGCCGCTGTCTAGCGCTGCCTTGGTGCTGATTGGAATGTCAGCTGTAATGGCAATCCTGGCTGTTCTCTTCGGGTTATTGCCGCAACAACTACGGCGTGCCCTCCTCGAAGGCCTTATGGCGGTCATCCTGATCGGGATATTCTGGGAGGCGATCATCGGCCTGGATGTCTCGCGCCTCATCATGAAACTCCTGGGCGTGAAAGCAGGCAAGGTGCTTCCGTTACCGGCCGGAATCGGTTTGTTCATCCTGGTGGGCTTGGTGACCTACCTGTTGCGGGCGCGCCCGCGTCCGGATGCGGCCGTGGTTCGACGGAGGAGTGGGGGTGTCTGGCGTTATGTCTCGATCGCGCTCATTGTTAGCGTCTTGGCGGCGCTGCCCTTTGTGGTGGGGTTGTTCTGGTCGCAGACGTTGACCACCATCGGGTTATTCACGTTGATGGGCCTTGGCTTGAACATCGTGGTGGGCATGGCCGGGCTGTTGGATCTGGGCTATGTTGCTTTCTACGCCATCGGTGCCTACACGCTGGCACTCTTCAGCTCGCCGGCCTCTTCGCTCCACTTGGGGTTGCCATTCTGGGTGGCACTGCCGATTGCCCTGATGTTCGCTGCGCTCTCCGGTATCTTGCTCGGCATCCCTGTCTTGCGTCTGCGCGGTGACTATCTCGCTATCGTCACATTGGGGTTCGGGGAGATCATCCGCATTTTGGCACTCTCGGACGTGTTAAAGCCCTACATCGGTGGGCCACAGGGCATTATGGAGACCCCGCCGCCCCCTTTCTTCGGCATCCAGCTGAGCGATCCGCGTTACCTCTATTACTTGATCCTGGCCGCGTGTCTGGTGGTGGTCTTCATCTCGCTGCGCCTCAACGACTCGCGCATCGGACGAGCGTGGATCGCTGTGCGTGAGGACGAGGACGTGGCACAGGCGATGGGCATCAACCTTGTGGCCGCTAAGTTGATGGCATTCGCCATCGGCGCCTCGTTTGCCGGCGTGGGAGGTGCAATTTTCGCTGCCCGCCAAGGCGCCATCTTCCCCATGGATTTCACCCTCTTTGTCTCGATCAACGTATTGTGTCTGATCATCATCGGCGGCATTGGCAGCATCCCAGGGGTGATCACCGGCGCCTTTTTCCTCATCGGTCTGCCTGAAGTGCTGCGCGAGGTGGACGAATACCGTATCCTGGCCTATGGCGCAGGTCTGGTGATTATGATGCTGGTGCGACCGGCAGGATTGCTCCCTTCAGCACGTCGTCGCCTCGAACTCCGTGAAGAGGAAGAGCCAGAAGGGGTCACTGCGTATGATACCGTCGGCTGACAACAGTGGTACAGGAGGTGCTATGGCACTTCTGGAAGCGAAGAAGGTCACCAAACGCTTCGGCGGCCTGGTGGCGGTCAACAAGGTCGACTTTGTGTTGGAAAGGGGGATGATCGCCAGCATTATCGGGCCCAACGGCGCGGGCAAGACCACCTTTTTCAATTGCGTTACCGGTTTCTATAAGCCAGAGGAAGGGCAGATCGTGTTTGACGGCGGCGATCTGGTCGGGTTGTCTCCCGACCTTATCACCGCGCGGGGCATTGCGCGCACGTATCAGAACATCCGCCTCTTCAAGGAGATGACCGCGCTGGAGAACATCCTGGTGGGCATGCACACCCGCCTGAAGTCGGGATTATTTGGCGCCATCGCGCGCGATCCCGCCACAGTGCGCGAAGAGCGTCTTGCTGTCGAACGCGGCAAGGAACTGCTGCGGTTTGTGGGTCTGCGCGGCAAAGGGGATGTTCTGGCCAAGAATCTGCCCTATGGCGATCAGCGACGCTTGGAGGTTGCCCGCGCTTTGGCGAGCGATCCACAGCTGCTGCTCCTCGACGAGCCGACGGCTGGCATGAACCCGGCCGAGACTGAGGAGATGATGGCTTTTATCAGCAGATTGCGCGATGAGCTCGGTTTGACCGTATTATTAATCGAGCACGATATGCGCGTGGTGATGGGCATCTCGGATCGTGTCACTGTGTTGGACTATGGCGAAAAGATCGCGGAGGGCACACCGGCAGAAATCCAGCGCAATCCGGCTGTGATCGAGGCTTATCTGGGCCGTGGGGGAGATGGCCATGGCATTGCTTGAAGTTGATAACATCCACACCTACTACGGCAGCATTCATGCGCTCAAGGGTATTTCCATTTCGGTGGACAAGGGCGAAATTGTCACCTTGGTGGGAGCGAACGGCGCCGGTAAGAGCACGACGCTGAACACCATCTGTGGCATCCTCAAGCCGCGTCACGGCGAAATCAGGCTGGACGGCGAGCCGCTGAACGCGCTCAAACCCCACGAAATCGTGGCAAAGGGCATCTCCCAGGCGCCAGAAGGACGGAGGATCTTTTCTCGATTGACGGTGATGGAAAACCTGGAGATGGGCGCGTATGCGCGCTCGGACCGCAACGGAATCGTGCAGGATTTGGAGCGCGTCTTCGCCATATTTCCACGCCTGAAAGAACGCGCGCGCCAGGTAGGTGGCACGCTATCCGGCGGGGAACAACAGATGCTGGCCATCGCCCGCGCATTGATGGCGCGCCCACGGGTGCTGTTGCTCGATGAACCTTCGATGGGTTTGGCGCCGATCCTTGTACAAGAAATCTTCGCAATCATCCGCGAGATCAACCAACAAGGCACCACTATTCTATTGGTGGAGCAGAACGTCAACATGGCGCTGCAGATTGCCCAGCGTGGCTACGTCTTGGAGACAGGACGCGTGGTGTTACAAGGTTCCGCGCAGGAATTGCGTGAGAACCCTGAGGTAAGGGCGGTTTATCTCGGCGAAACGCGCCACTGATGACAGTGGTTCGGCATCGGCATTGAGGAAAGGGGGTGATACACTGCACCTGACGGAATGCGATGGAGTACATGACGGATGTGGAGTGTCAGTTTCTGACAACCCAAAACTGTCTTCAAGGAGGAGACTTATGAAGAAAGGCAACATTGTGCTACTTTTGGCATTGCTGCTGGCCGTCAGCTTGGTGGCAGTGCAGTGTCGGCAGCCGGAGTCGTTCACGGTAACACCTGTTGCACCCAAGGCAACTGAGACCGAAGCACCCAAGGCGACCGAGGCGGCCACTGAAGCACCCACTGAAGCACCCAAGGCGACCGAGGCAGCTACCGAGGCACCGGTGGCGCTGGACGGTGCCACCCTTTTGCAAGAGCGCTGCACCAAGTGCCACGACTTGAAGCGCGTCGAGGCGGCGAAGAAGACGGCGGATGAGTGGAAGACCACCGTCGAGCGCATGGTGTCCAAAGGGGCACAGCTGACAGCGGAAGAGCAGAAGGTGCTCATCGAGTACCTGGCAGCGACTTACAAAGCAACGGCTGCGACCGAAGCCCCCGCTGCTACGGAGGCGCCAGCCAAAGTCACCAAAATCAAAGTGGGCACCAACGCCGAATATCCTCCCTTTGAGTCCGTGGATGAAAGCGGCAAAATTGTAGGCTTCGACCCGGACCTGATGGCGGCGATCGCCAAGGCGGCTGGCTTTGAGGTGGAATGGGTCAACACGCGTTGGGATGGCATCTTCGTCGCGTTGGCCAGTGGCGAGTTCGACGCTGTGATGTCGGCCGCGACCATCACTGAAGAGCGCAAGAAGACGGTGGATTTCAGCGACCCCTACTTCAACGCCGGACAGGTGCTCTCGGTGAAGATCGGCAGCCCGTATAAGACCCCGGCCGACCTCGCGGGCAAGAAGATCGGCGTGCAGCTGGGCACCACCGGCGACATCTGGGCCACAGAGAACACCAAAGCGGAGATCGTGCGCTACGACGAGGTCACCCTGGCCTTCCAGGCGCTCGCCAACGGCGACGTGGATGGCGTCATCGCCGATGGTCCCACTTCGCTGGACATCATCAAGGCAAATCCGGAGATGAAGGTCCAGGTGGTGGGCGAGCCCTTCACCGAGGAGTACTATGGCATCGCCGTGAACAAGAAAAAACCCGAGGTCCTGGCCGCTATCAACGCCGGACTGAAGGCGGTCAAGGAGTCGGGCGAGTACGACAAGATCTACCAGAAGTGGTTCGGCGAGGAGGAAGCCAAACCGGCAGCGACCGAAGCGGCCAAGGCGGCAGAAGAGGATCCATGCGCCTACGGTGGTGAGTTCAAGTCCATCGAGGCGGTGGATGACCTGACGGTCAAGTTCATGCTGTGCTATCCAGACGTCGCCTTCCTGGCCAAGATCGCCTTCAGCGCCTTCAGCATCCATCCCTCGGAGCAGATGGAAGCGGAGAAGGGCAGCGGCAAGCTGCTAGAGAAACCCATCGGCACTGGACCCTATCAGATCGTCGAATGGAAACGCGGTGAGAACATCACCTTCAAGCGCTTCGAGGACTACTGGGGCGAGAAGGCCAAGACCCCCAACCTGATCTTCCGCTGGAGCACCGAGTCGGCGCAGCGCACGCTGGAGCTCCAGGCAGGCACGGTAGATGGCATCGACAACCCCGGACCGGAGGATTTCAAGACCATCGAAGCGGATCCCAACCTGAAGATCTATCCGCGTGAGGGCTTCAACATCTTCTACATCGGCTTCAACACCGCCTACCCGCCCTTCGACAACGAAAAGGTGCGCCAGGCGATCGCCATGGGCATCGACCGCAAGCGCATCGTCGAGAACTTCTATCCGGCGGTCGGCTCCGAGGTAGCGGACTACTTCATGCCGTGCTCCATGCCGGGTGGCTGCGAGGGGCCCAAGTGGTACGAGTTCAATCCCACCGAGGCAAAGAAGCTGTTGGCTGAAGCCGGCTACCCTAACGGCTTCGAGACCGAGATCGCACTGCGCGACGTGGTGCGCTCCTACCTGCCCGAGCCGAAGGTCGTCGCTCAAGACATCCAGGCGCAGCTGAAGGAGAACCTGAACATCACCGCCACGATCGTGGTGATGGAATCGGGCGCCTTCCTGGACGCAGCGGATAGCGGTCAGCTCAAGGGGTTGCACCTGCTCGGTTGGAACGGTGACTATCCGGATCCCACCAACTTCCTGGATTACCACTTCGGCGCCGGTGCATCCAAGCAGTTCGGGCCTGGCTTCCCCGACATTCACGAGGTTTTGAAGCAAGCTGCTCAGATAAGCGACATGAAGGAGCGCATCCAGCTGTATGCCAAGGCCAACGAGCTGCTGCGGCTGCATGTGCCGATGATCCCGGTGGCGCACGGCGGCTCCGCGACAGCGTTCAAGACATCCGTCAAGGGGGCCCATGCCAGCCCGCTGGGCATCGAGTACTTCGCCGTGATGGAGATCCCCGGCAAGGACACGTTGGTGTGGATGCAGAACGCCGAGCCGATCAGCCTCTACTGCAACGACGAGACCGACGGCGAGTCGCTGCGCGCCTGTGAGCAGATGCTCGAGTCGCTGATGGCCTATGAAGTGGGTGGCATGGCGGTCAAACCCGGCCTGGCCGAGTCGTATGAGGTGAACAAGGACCTGACCGAGTGGACGTTCAAGCTGCGCCAGGGGGTCAAGTTCCACGACGGCTCGACCCTGGATGCCAAAGATGTGATCACCTCGTTCAATGCATGGTGGGATGCGAGCAGCCCGCTGCATACCGGCAACACCGGTGCATTCACTTACTTCCAGGCGCTCTTCGGTGCGTTCAAGAACGCGCCCCCGGCGACCGAGTAACGATGTTTCCCATTGGTTCGCTCCCGCTGAGACAACCTCATCGGCGGGAGCGAACACTGTTCTGAGCTTCCGTGGCGACGGAATTTGTGCCTTTGCAGCTTGCTCCCCTTCTCGATGCACCAAGTGGAAATATAGAAGGGGAGCAAGGTTTTGTAACGATCAAGTGGGCGCAGTCAGGAGCTGTTGATCACTCGTGACTCGATACATTATCAGCCGCTTGTTTATGGCGGTGCCAGTCATTTTCGGCGTGTTGTTCATCACATTCGCGCTGGCACGTGTAATCCCGGGCGATCCGTGTCGCGCCATTCTGGGGGAAAAGGCCACCGATGCCGTGTGTGAAAAGTTCATCCGGGAAAAGGGGCTCGATCAGCCCATCCCGGTGCAGTTTGCCGTCTACCTAAAAGAAATCGCGCAAGGCGACTTCGGCACTTCTTTCCGTACCAAGCAGGCGGTCACTGAGATGATTGTGGAGCGCTTGCCGCAGACGATCGAGCTGACCATTGCCGCGATGATCTTCGCCAGCTTCTTCGGGGTCCTCCTCGGCATGATCGCGGCCTATTGGGCCAACAGCAAGGTGGATGTAGCGGTGATGATCGGCGCCAACATCGGCGTTTCCATGCCCGTCTTCTGGCTGGGGCTTATGCTGGCTTATGTCTTCGCCCTGCTGCTCAAAGACACACCCCTCTGGTTGCCTCCCTCGGGACGCCTCTCGTCGGGGATTACCGTTGAAAACCTCACTTTACTATGGGGTCTTGAGCCGGGGCACGCGCTGTATGGTGTCGTGTCATTCATTTCCAACCTGGTGATCCTGAATGCACTCATTACGGGCAATTGGACGGCGTTGGGCGATGCGATCAAACACCTCATCTTGCCGGCGATCGCATTGGGCACCATCCCCATGTCCATCATCGCGCGAATGACACGTTCCAGCTTGTTAGAGGTGCTGGGGCTGGATTACATCCGCACCGCGCGTGCCAAGGGATTACGCGAGATCTGGGTGATCTTCCGCCACGCGATGTCCAACGCGATGCTGCCCGTGGTCACCGTGATCGGTCTCTCGCTGGGGTCACTGCTCAGCGGGGCGGTGCTGACCGAGACGATCTTCGGCCTGTCGGGTGTGGGGCGCATCATGTATGACTCGATCACCGCGCGCGACTATGGGGTGGTTCAAGGATTTGTGGTCGTGATTGCGCTGATTTACCTATTGGCCAACCTGGCGGTGGATCTTTCCTATGCCGTGCTCGATCCGCGCATTCGTCTGGATTAAGTTTTTGGGCAGCACACGATGGCACCCTCTGGACTGCTGATTAGAAAGATAGATGAAATAATGCCGCGCGGCTCGAGCCTCTGGGCGGACACGCTGCGCAATATTGTGCACCGGCGCTCCGCCATTGTCGGCGCGGTGATGCTCTTCTTCCTGATTGTCACGGCCGTCTTCGCCCCCCTGATCGCCACGCATAATCCGGAGATGGTTTTGCTCGGCGTCGAGAACGTGAAACGCCGCAGCCCGCCGTGTATCCACCTGTTGGGGTGTCCGTCGGATCAGCCGCAGCACCTGATGGGGGTGGATGGCAATGTGCGCGATTTCTTCAGCCGCATGGTGTACGGTTCGCGTCTGTCGTTGCAGATCGGCTTCTCAACCGTGTCGTTCGCCATCGTGGTGGGCGGCTTGCTCATCGGCGCCGTATCCGGCTATGTGGGCGGCTGGGTGGACAACCTGCTGATGCGCATTATGGATGTCATCCTGGCCTTTCCCTACTTGTTGCTGGCAATCGCCATCGTCACCGTCCTGGGTCCGGGGCTGATCAACGCCCTGTTGGCAATCGGCATCGTCTCGATCCCGATCTATGCGCGGGTGATGCGTTCCAGCGTGCTTTCTATCAAGCAGATGGACTTTGTGCTGGCAGATCGGGCGATTGGGGTGCCACCGGCGCGCATCTTGTTCCGCCGCATTATGCCCAATGCGCTGACACCGCTGATCGTGCAGGGGACGCTGGGCATCGCTACGGCAATTCTGGACGCGGCGGCGCTCTCCTTTCTGGGATTGGGGGCGCAGCCGCCGACGCCAGAATGGGGGTTGATGTTGAGCGAAGAGCGCAATCAAGTGTTCACCGCGCCCCACCTGGTGTTTTTCCCCGGCTTCGCTATTATGCTCACCGTGTTATCCTTTAATCTATTGGGCGATGGGTTGCGCGATGCTCTCGACCCGCGCTTACGCCATAGGTGATAGAGATTGCATCCTCCCATGGCGTGAAGATGACCGGCGCGTCCTATCAGGATACGGGGCGATGTGCTATACTTCTAGAGGGTTAGGAGAATGAGGTGACTCCACCTATGGAATCAGGAGAAAAAACCGAATCGCTTTCCAAAGCGCTACAACCCGATTGGGAAGCGCGCCGGCGTGGGCGTATAGGATTGGCAATCCCCTGGGAGCACATCCCATGGTGGGGTATCATTGTGATCATTGTGGGTGTCATCGCCGGCTTCTCCGCCTTGACGAACACGCGTTATATCGACGCGCTCTATTTCATCTTCGACCTGCCGTGGAATAAGGTTGTGGTAGCGCGAGGCACAGTGGACGAAAATGGGCGCTGGATGGTGGCAGTACAACCTGGCCTGGAGCCCGGTCACTACACGCTCTATGCCCAATTCAACGATCAGGCGGGCAACTTCGCGGGGCGCAGTGAAGCCTATCGTATTGTGGTGCCGGAGGGGGTATCTGCCCAGGAGTCGCCCCCCATAACCGCGCCGCCACAGCAACCGCTCGAACTCGATACTTCCACGCCCACGCTGACGGGCGATGCGGTAGCTGGTTATGAAGTGGTCGTATATGACGATTTCAGCAACAATCCATGGCGTATGCTGGTGCGCATCGCCACGGCGAACGGGGTGCTGTTGACCATCCGCACCACGTTGCTGGCCTATGGGGGAGCTCTGCTGCTGGGGCTGATTTTTGGCGTGATGCGCGTCTCCAGCCGTTCGCCCAACCTGACCTATCATGCGGGGAGACGGGTGGCGATCGGGTTGGCACTGGCGCTCGTCGTGCTGGCAGCGGTGCCCGCATGGCGGACGCTGCCAGTAGCTGGTTTGCTGGTGTTAGGGGGGCCAATTTTGCTGTTCCTGTTGCCAGCATTGCCCTATACCATCTCTACGCTCTATGTCGAGGTCGTGCGCGGCGTTCCGATGCTGGTCATCATCCTGTATATGGGCTTCGCGGTGACCCCGGCACTGCGTGAAAGCACCGAGAACATGGTAGACTTACGCGGCTGGCCCTCCGCGCTGATCGGCCTGGCGTTCGGTTATGGCGCCTATCTGGCCGAAGTGTTTCGTGCGGGCATCCAATCCATCCCACGCGGGCAGATGGAGGCAGCGCGCTCATTGGGAATGAGCTATATGCAGGCGATGCGCTACATCATCCTGCCCCAGGCAGTGCGCGTGGTGCTGCCACCTTTGGGCAATGACTTCATCTCGATGCTCAAGGACTCGTCGCTCATTTCTGTTATCGCGCTGCCTGAGGTATTGCAACAAGGCCGCTTGTGGATCTCGCGCAATTTTCGCGCTTTTGAGGGGTTCAATTCGGTGGTGCTCGTGTACTTAGTGATGACCCTGCTGCTCTCACTGATGGTGCGCACGGTGGAGCGCAGGACGAGCTTGCCAGGCAGGTGAAATTGCCCACGGATCAGGATGACGGAAAGCTGGGCGAGATGTGCGAAACGAGGGGGGATAAGAACCTATGGCATCCGGGCAACCTGTGATCATACTCGAGAACGTGCACAAGCGTTTTGGCAACGTGCACGCGTTGCGCGGCGTCAGCCTGGAAGTGGCGTTGGGCGAGGTGGTGGTCGTGATCGGCCCCAGCGGCTCGGGAAAGTCCACAATGTTGCGCTGCATCAACCATTTAGAGACCATCGACAGCGGGCGCATCGTCGTGGACGGCATTCCGCTCGATAAAGCCCAAAACATCAACAAGGTGCGGGCGGAGGTAGGGATGGTCTTCCAACTCTTCAACCTCTTCCCCCATCTGACGGCGCTGGAGAACATCACCCTGGCGCAACGGGTGGTGCGCAAGCGCAGCGAGGAACAAGCCGTCGCCATCGCACGCGAGCTGCTCGAGAAGGTGGGGATTCCGGACAAGGCGGACAGCTACCCCCATCAGCTCTCAGGGGGGCAACAACAGCGCGTGGCGATCGCGCGCGCATTGGCTATGCAGCCCAAGATCATGCTGTTCGACGAACCAACCTCCGCGCTCGACCCGGAGATGATCAAAGAAGTGCTGGATGTGATGCTGGATCTGGCGCGCGAGGGGATGACGATGGTGGTGGTCTCCCACGAAATGGGGTTCGCCCGCGCGGCGGCGACGCGCATGATTTTCATGGATGAAGGGCAGATCATCGAACAGGGCACCCCCGATGAAATCTATTACAGCCCGAAGCACGAGCGGACGAAGCTCTTCCTGAGCAAGGTGCTGCATTAGCAGAAACACCTATGGCACTCGTCTATTGCGTCGCCAACCAAAAGGGGGGTGTCGGCAAGACCACCACGGTGGTCAATGTGGGCGATTATTTGACCATGCGCGGGCACAGCGTGCTGGTCGTCGATGTAGACCCGCAGGCGAATGCGACTTCCAGCCTGGGCATGCGCGAGAGGGAGGGAGGTTCTCCCGCGAACGATCTCCCCACGATCTACGAGGTACTTGTCAGCGAGCGGCCTATTGGACATGCCATTCGCACGACACGGCGGCCACGGCTGCACGTCGTGCCATCTACCCCGGCACTGGCCGGAGCGGAGGTGGAGCTGGTGGGGCTAATAGGGCGTGAGACGCGCCTGCGCAAGGCACTTGCTCCCATCTTGCGATATTACGATTATGTATTGATCGACACACCTCCCAGCTTGGGACTGCTGACCGTCAATGCCCTGACCGCCAGCCACGACGGCGTCATCATCCCGGTGCAGTGCGAGTATCTAGCCCTGGAAGGGCTGAGCCACCTTTTGCACACCATCGAGCTGGTGCGCCAGCATCTCAATCCACATCTCAAGATTGCCGGGGTGGTGTTGACGATGTACGACGGACGCACACGGCTGTCTCACGAGGTCGTCCAGGAAGTGAAGAAGTTCTTCCGAACAGACGAGGTATTTCAGACCATCGTGCCGCGCAATGTGCGCTTGAGTGAAGCACCTAGCTTTGGCGAGACGATCTTCACCTACTCCCCCGAATCGAGTGGCGCCATAGCTTATGCCGCCCTGGCCGAGGAATTGCTGGCACGGGGGAAACAACCCGTTCGTGAGCGAGGACTGCCATGAGCAAGTCGCGCAGTGTGTTAGGACGCGGACTGGAGGCGCTCATCACGAGTGCGGAGTCCACAACCACCAAGTCCCAGACAGCAGGAGTTGTCGAACTACCGCTTGCCCAGCTGCGACCCAATCCGTTGCAACCGCGCCAACACATCAGCGTGGAGGAGCTGGAAGGGTTAGCGGCTTCCATCCGCGCCCATGGGGTGATCCAACCCCTGGTGGTGACCAAGGTGGATGAGGGGTATCAGATCATCACCGGGGAGCGGCGCTGGCGCGCGGCGCAGCTGGCCGGATTGGAGAGCGTCCCGGCCATCGTCAAGGAAACCACGCCGCGTGAGATGCTCGAGCTGGCGCTGGTGGAGAACATCCAGCGCGCCGATCTAAACCCGCTGGAGGAAGCCAGCGCCTATCAGCAACTGATGGACGAATTCGGGTTGACGCAGGAGGAGGTGGCAGCACAGGTGGGCAAGAGCCGGGTGGCGGTGGCCAACACAGTGCGCCTGCTCAGGTTGCCGGATGAGATCAAACAGGCACTGACAGCCGGCGAGATCAGCGAGGGGCATGCACGCGCCCTGTTAGCTTTGCCCACGGTAGAACAGCAGCTCCGCGCCCTGGAGGCTATCCGCCGCGGCGGCCTGACGGTGCGCCAGACCGAGGCGCTGGTGCGCGCACTGCAGGCAGAGCCAGCTGAGGATGCCACAGCATCTGCCGGACGCACCCTTTCGCCGCAGGATCGCCATGTGGTGGAGCGCTTCGAGGGGCGTTTGGGCACCCGAGTGGAGCTGCTGCGCGGCAAGAAGGGCGGACGCCTGGTAATCCACTTCTACTCGGATGAAGAGCTCCAGGCGATCTATCAAGCAGTGGTAGGAGAGTGAGTAGGGGCGATCGGCTGGTCGTCCCTACGCTCTTCTATTCACCCCCAAATTGAAATGCGCCCATTGGGACTTGCAAATTTCCCAACAGAAGGTTATAATAGAAGGTGAAGTCTGGGAGGGCGCGTAGCTCAGCCGGTCAGAGCGCACGGTTCACATCCGTGAGGTCAGAGGTTCGAACCCTCTCGCGCCCATCGAAACCATCCCATCGGTGTGCTAGCATTTGTCCCCGTTCCGACTATCCCCTAACTCGCTCTGCGACACCTGCGCAACGGATCAGCATATTGGCAGCGCGCATCGTGTCTGACTTACCTATGCTGATGCCCCATAGATGGTGAACACTCGCTGACCAGGCAGAGGGTCACCTGTCGATAACCCCTGCGGCCCTGTAGGTAACCTGTCGCTGGATTGGGGAAAACCTCTCGCTTCGCGGCGCGCATCATCTGCAGCGAGCCACCCCTACCTTTGCTACACATCCTCTGTCCACAGCACATCAACCCACTTTTCCACACCCCGGCGTGCCCGCTAGCACAACTGCTGGCACTTCTGCCCAAGCCGCCACCCCAATCTGGCAGCCAATACCACTTTATCCACCCACTTATCAGACTCTACGGCTGCGACTATAAGAACTGAATCGTCTGAGATAATTGAGATAATGAAGATGGGGAAGCGAGCTGTAACTTCCAGCAACGTCATCATTCCGCACCCGCCGAAGGTTGCGCCCTTCCTGTCTCCAAGGTATGATAAAAGATGGACATGGACCGCCCCAATCTGGTGGGAGGGAGTGATGACACAGCAAATTACCAAGGCCATTATACCCGCGGCGGGGCTCGGCACGCGATTGTTGCCGGCCACCAAGTCGCAGCCCAAGGAGATGTTGCCGGTGGGTCGCAAGCCGGCGATGCAGTACGTGGTCGAGGAGCTCCAGGACGCCGGGCTGAAGCAGATTCTCATCATCACGGGGCGTCGCAAGCAAGCCATCGAGGACCATTTCGACACCGACCCGGTGCTGCTGGGCGCGCTGAAGCAAGCGGGCAATGAAGCGATGTTGGCCGAGCTGGCTTATATCCAGCGCGATTCGCATTTCTTCTATACGCGGCAAAGCAGCCCGCGCGGGCTGGGCGATGCCGTGGCATTGGGTGCCGAGTTTGTGGATGGCGAGCATTGCGTCGTGGCGTTGGGTGATTCGCTGGTGGCCGCCCCCGAGCCGGCCGCTCCTCTGCGTGCGATGATGAAAGCCCATTTGGAATTACAGGCCGCGGCGGTGATCGCGGTTGAAGAGGTACCTTTAGAGGAAACCCAGCGCTACGGTATTGTGATGGTCGGGCGCGATCCGGTGCCACCTGGCGAGCCGACCCCTGTGGTTGACATTGTTGAAAAACCGCCACGCGGCACGGTGGCCAGTCGGCTGGCGGTGGCGGCACGTTATGTCTTCAGCCCGCTCATCTTTGAGGCACTTGCGCGCACCCCTCCGGATAGCCGCGGCGAGATTCAGCTGACCGATGCCATCAAACTACTCTTGCAAATGGGGCATCCCGTCTATGCATGGCTGTTCCGCGCCGATGAACGACGCTACGACATCGGCAACTTTGAAAGCTATTTTCGCACCTTTATCGATTTCGCGCTGGCGGATGAGCGTTACGGCTACCTGGCACGCCAATACCTGAAATCCAAGGCTTATGAGCTCTGAGCGACAGATCATCAGCTCGGCGCCGGGTCGCGCGGGTGTCATCGGCAATCCCACCGATATGTATGGCGGTGCTGTGTTGTCTTGTTCGGTGCCGATGCGCGCGCGGGTGCGCATCACGCCGGCGGACAGGTTGACGCTATGCACCAACGGCGCAACATGTTATATCCAGGAGTGGCGCGACCTGCGTCCGCGTGGGGATGGCTTCGATGTGGCCCGGGCGGTGCTGACCTATTTGCGCCTGCCATCCATCAGTTGTTGCATTGAGTATGAGAGCGAGATCCCGTTGCGCAGCGGGCTGGCCGGTTCTACCGCGCTGGTGGTGGCGCTGTTGCAGGGATTGCTGGCGTGGATGGGAGTTCATCTCAATCGCTATCAGCTGGCTGAAAAGGCGCGTTTTGTGGAGCTCCATCATCTCAAGGTGGTGTGCGGCTATCAGGACGCCTATATGTGCACCTTCGGCGGCCTCAACTACATGGATTTTCGCGGCAAGCAGTTCTACCGCGCCGAAGAAGCGGAATTATTTGCCACCATTGAGCCGATCTCCTCCTATGTGCGACACCTGCCTTTTGTGTTGGGATTCACAGGGGTGGAGCATTCTTCGGGCGCGGTGCACAAGCCGCTGCGCGAGCGCTGGCTGGAGGGTGATCCCCAGGTGGTGGAGGGCTATAAGCGCATCACCGAGCTGGCGCGCATCGGCAAGCGTGCGCTGCTGCTCGAGGACTGGGATCTCCTGGCGCGTGCGATGAACGAAAACCACGCCATCCAGCGCGATCTGGGTGGCTCCGGCGAGTCGAATGAGCGCCTCATCGCTGCTGCGCTGGCCGCGGGAGCGCCGGCCGCCAAGCTAGCGGGTGCGGGCGACGGCGGCACGATCATCGCGCTGTGGCTCGACGAGAATACTGCGCCGCTGGAGAAAGCGCTGCGCGCTGCCGGCGCGCAGGCAATCTACCGCCCGGAACCGGTTGTCGGTGCCATCCTTGAGGAGGATGGATAGTGGCGATTGAAACCGCCTCTGCGGGGCCTGTAGCCGTCCGCCCGTGGCGGTCCAAGCGCCTTTGCTCGTCGTCCCCTGTGAGTCTGCTCCTAGACCCTTCCACAGCGACGTTCATGGCTGTCTGTCTGGATGTTGAAACGATCTCTCAGCGCAGGTACAGGCCTCCGTTGATGTCGAGCGTGGCGCCGGTGATGAACGCCGCCCGGTCTGAGGCGAGATAGCACACCGCGGCGGCAATTTCGTCCGGCTGCGCCAGCCGTCCCAAAGGGATGCGCTCCCGGGCACGTTCCAAGTCCTCGCGCGGCCAGGCGGTGGTCATCTCGGTGGCGGTGGTGCCGGGCGCCACGCAGTTGACCGTCACCCCATAGGGCGCCAGCCGCTGCGCCAAGGCCTTGGTCAGCCCGATCAGCCCCGCTTTCGACGTGGCATAGTGCACGCCCACCGAGATGCCCCCCATCTGACCTGCCACAGAGGAGATGTTGATGATGCGCCCCCGCGGCCCGGCGTCGCGCAAAAAAGGCAGTGCCGCCTGACAGCACAGAAAGGCCCCCTTGAGGTTGACCGCCAAGACGCGTTCCCATTCTGGCTCGCTGATCTGCTCGAAGGGGGTCATCGGGCAGATGCCGGCGTTGTTGACCAA
>JASFBB010000179.1:0-1983 GCA_036172345.1 Anaerolineae bacterium | reverse complement strand
GGCCACCACGCTTTCACTCTCCACGCGCAGCTGGGGTGTGATCAGCAACAGGAAGAAGCCATCCTCTCCGCGCGGCTTATAGGTGAGCAGGTTTGCGCTCAGCGCTTGTTGCGACACGCTGTAGAACAACACAAAATCCTTATCTGGTTTGACGTTGCGCGCTTCCCATCCTACGCGCACGCGGTAGTCATCTTGACGGTCTATGGCGATGGGATGGCTTGGGGAATAAACTGCCTTGATGGGTTCTTTGGAAGTAATGGCCACACTGATAGAAGCGTCCTGTAGTGGCTGCGGCGAGAACTTTTCCGGGCTCAACGGGTAGACATAACGTATCAAGCCGCTCTCTGCGGGCAGTACCTGGGTATATCGCAACTCGATACGTCGTTCTTCGCCCGGTGCGATGGGAAAGATGCTCGCCTGGAACAGGTCACGGCCAACGTATTCGAGCAGGGCAGGATCACGTCGCCCGCGCACGATTTCGTCATAACGACGGCGTGCCTCTTCACGCGTGAGTATCTGCCCGGAGATAGGCTTGCCATCTACCCACATGGTGAACTCGGAAATAGCGGCCTCTTCAGGTAGAGGGAATAGATAACTGCCCTCGACCGTGCGTCCCGTGTCGTTCACGAACACTTGATCAATGGACGTGATGGCTACCTGATCTTGGATCGTGACGGCAACGCGGTGATATTTGACTGTCAAGTAGCTGGTGATCGGTGTATCAGGGATGATAAGCCCATCCGCCTTTACGGGGGTTACAGTGGCGAGCAACAGCCCTATCGCGGTGAAACCTATCAGCAACCATCGTGCACACATTGGGTCCTCTCCTTTCAGTTCCCGGTTGATACCATGGTCGTTCCGTCCTTCTTCAATCTCTGCTACTTAGGACGCTGGATGCATTTGGCCAGTTCCCATTTGACAATTGTGGAGAGTGATGGTAAAATAATTACAGAAATGTGAATAGGACATTGTGCTGGGGAGCTGGGTGAGCCCGGCTGAGAGGAGGCCCGATTGATGCCTCGACCCCTTGAACCTGACCTGGGTAATGCCAGCGTAGGGACTTTGCTGATCAGATTGTGAAGCCACCTACCGTATAGGGTCAGGTGGCTTCTTTAGTTTTATTAATATAGGAGCAGAGAAAGGAGGATGAACGAACGATGGAAAGGGGAACACGGTTTCGGATGACGCTTCTGGTTTTGGTGGTTGGCGTGGTCGCAACGCTGGCTGGAATGTCGGTTATGCCCTTTGCAGCTATCTCATCGCCGTTGCTGCAGACTGTTACGCCGGAGCCAACTCTCATTCCGGAACTACCATCTGATGCACCAACCCTCACTCTCATGTCGCACGACAGCTTCAACATCAGCGAAGCGGTGTTGCGTGAGTTTGAGCTGACCAACCAGGTGCGCGTGCAGCTGCTCCCTTCGGGTGATGCCGGCGCAGCACTCAACCAAGCCATCTTGAGCAAGAGCAATCCTCTGGCGGATCTCTTCTTCGGCGTGGACAATACCTTCCTCAGCCGTGCCTTGCAGGCGGACATCTTCGAGCCTTATGAATCGCCTATGCTGAGCGAGGTCCGCGAAGAGCTCAAACTCGATCCGCAGAACCGCTTGTTGCCGGTGGACTACGGCGATGTCTGCCTAAACTATGACAAAGAATGGTTCGCCCAAAAAGGGATTGCACCGCCACACAACCTGGAATCGCTCATCGATCCGAAGTACAGGGGGCTGACCGTAGTGGAGAATCCGGCGACCTCTTCGCCTGGGTTAGCCTTTCTGCTGACGACCATCGGCCATTTTGGTGAGGACAAGTATCTGGATTACTGGCGTGCTCTGCGCAGCAACGGTGTGCTGGTGGTGGATGGCTGGGAGGAGGCGTATTGGGGTCAGTTCTCCGCCGCTTCGGATGGCGATCGTCCTATCGTGGTGAGCTATGCCAGCAGTCCGCCAGCGGAGGTCTACTATGCCGAGCAACCGTTGGAGGAAG